>NZ_JAKMQQ010000009.1:0-64435 GCF_025771645.1 Campylobacter sp. IFREMER_LSEM_CL2256 | reverse complement strand
AAACGTTTGAATGTATTGCAAAATAGGTTTTTTGAGTAAAATTTATATTATAAATAAATTGTTATAATTTTATAATTATTGTTTAAAAAGGTATCATTGTGAGTTTTTTATGGATTTTATTTCAAGAAAATAAACTTAAAATCATTCTTTTTTTACTTTTTAGTATTTTTACGAGTATATTAGGTGTGCTAACTTTAGTTTTCATCAATGAGTTTTTATTAAAAGCTAGTCTTGAAAACTCAAATATCATTGTGTATTTTGTGCTTTTATTGCTTGTGTTTTTTGCGAGTTCTTCTTTTGTAGAAATTGCTCTAAGCTCGTTTGGACAAAGCTTTATTTTTAAAATGCAAAGAAGGGTTGTAAAGCAAATTTTAGATACAAGTGTTTTGAGTATTTTAAATACTACTAAAGCAAAGATTTTAGCTTCTTTAAATAATGATGTGCGTAGTATTTCTTTTGGGCTTTTAAGGCTTCCTGAATTTATACAATCAAGTGTTTTGATTATTTGTGTGAGTGCTTATATAGCTTATCTTTCTTTAGAAATTTTCTTTTTGTGTTTAGCATGGATAGTGTGTGTTTTTTTGGTGGATAATTTTTTGATGAGCAAGGTATATTTTTATTTTAAAAATGCTAGAGAAAATGATGATGCTTTGCAAAAAAACTATCAAAATATTTTACAAGGGCATAAGGAATTAACCTTAAATCCTTTAAGAGCAAAGTATTATTATGAAAATGAGTTTGAAAAAAATGCTTTGAAAAAGAAAAAAAGCTCCACTATGGGAAATATCTTGCATATTTTATCTAACAATTGGAGCAATAGCGCTATGCTAGCTTTGGTAGGAGTGGAGTTTTATATAGCTTTAAATTATGAGCTTGCTAGTTTGCAAAGTGCTACAACTATAGCTTTAAGTGTGCTTTTTTTAAGAGCGCCACTTGGAGCTATGATAGGAAGTTTTCCTACGCTTATGATGGCAAAAATCGCTTTAGATAAAATTTCAAATTTAAATTTAGAAAATTATTCTCATGAGTTTAAACTCAGTCAAAATAAAAAAACTTGGCAAAAACTTTCTTTTAAAGATGTATCTTTTGCATACAATGAAAAATTTGCACTAAAACCTGTAAATTTTGAGCTTAAAAAAGGCGAATGTGTATTTTTAATAGGTAAAAATGGTAGTGGTAAATCTACTTTTTCTATGATTTTAGCAGGACTTTTTACAGATTTTAAAGGGGATATTTTTTTAGATGATGAAAAAGTAACTTCGGAAAATATTTACGAGTATAGAAGTTTAATTAGTGCTATTTTTAGTGATTTTCATTTGTTTGAGCATGTTTTAGAAGATGAGAAATTTAGCAAAGAAGACTTGGCATACTGGCTTGAAATTTTAGAACTTAATGAAAAAGTAGAGCTTGTGGGAAATACTTTTAGCACTATAAAGCTCTCAGCTGGACAAAAAAAGCGTCTTGCTATGCTTAATGCTTTACTTGAAAAAAGGGATATTTTGATCTTAGATGAGTGGGCAGCTGATCAAGATCCTATGTTTAGAAAGTTTTTTTATACTAAACTTTTGCCACTTTTGAAGCAAAAAGGCATTACTATATTTGCTATAACTCATGATGATGTATATTTTGATATGGCTGATAGAATTTTACTCGCACAAAATGGTCAAATTTGTGAATTAAAGGGCGATATAAAAGAACTAGCTAAAAATGCAGTAGAAAAATTCTAGGCTTTGAAATCAAAGCCTATTATTACTTAGCTTTTGCATAAATTTCTTTTTCAATGTCTATGTAAAATTGTGCGATAGCTTTGTAAGCTTCTTCCCAAGCTTTTAGTGTAGTTTCATCTGCATTTAGCACTACTTTAATAGCTTTTAAAAGACAAGCGCCTACTATAGGGTAATGCTCTTCTTTGACATTTAATTTTGTATGAGTAATAGCTACTTTATCAACAAAGCTTCTCATATTTTCTAAATTTTCTACATTTTTTGCTGCCATTAAAATAGCCATTGCTAAAGCTTTTGGTTGTTCTCCTGAAGCTTGTTTCTCCATATTAAACATAGGTTTTACTTCAGGGTATTCTTCAAACATGATTTTATAAAATTCTTTAGTTAAAACTTCGCCATTTTTTTGTAAAATTGGCACACAATCTTTGATGATTTGAATTTGTTCTTGAGTCATTTTTTCTCCTTTGCATATTGTATTTTTGGTGATTATATAAAAATGAGAGAAAAAATATCTTGATTTATGTTAATTTTGTATCATTTTATTTTAAAATGATTATGTGTATCAATTTAAGTAAATATAAAGTGAATTATTAATATAATAATCCTTATCAATTTCAAAATTTAAAATTAAGGAAATTTATAAAATGAAAGCAAAAGTAGTTTTACTATCTTTATTAGCTGCTATGAGTTTAAGCGCTCAAGAGCTTACGATTTATTCTCATCGTCATTATGATTCTGATAAAGGAATTTTCAAATTATTTCAAGAAAAAACAGGCATTAGTGTAAATGTGGTGCAAGCTAAGGCTAATGAGCTTGCTAAAAGATTAGAAGTTGAAGGTAAAAATTCAAAGGCAGATTTGTTTATGACTGCTGATGCGGGAAATTTAGAACAAGTTCGCACAAATAATCTTTTTGTTTCAATTAGCTCACCTGAGTTAGAAAAACTTTCTCCAAAAGAGCTAAGAGGTAAAAACAACGAATGGTATGCTTTTACAACAAGAGCAAGAATCATCATCGCTTCTAAAGATAGAATCAAAGATGGAGAGATTAAAACTTATGAGGATTTAACTGATCCTAAATTTAAAGGTAAAGTTTTAGTAAGAAGTTCAAATAATGTTTATAATATCTCTTTATTAAGTGCAATGATTGATACTTTGGGTAAAGAAAAAGCAAAAGAATGGGCACAAGGTATAGCAAATAATCTTGCACGTACTCCAAAGGGTGGGGATCGTGATCAAATTCGTGCAATCTATGCAAAAGAAGGCGATGTGGCTATATCAAATAGTTATTATCTAGGACACTTGGCAAATTCAAAAAATCCTAAAGATGTTGAAGCTGCAAATTCAGTAAAAGTGATTTTTCCAAACCAAGATGGTAGAGGAACGCATATTAATGTAAGTGGTATAGGTGTTTTAAAAACTTCTAAAAATAAAGAAGCTGCGGTTAAATTTATCGAGTTTATGCTTTCAAAAGAAGCACAAGAAATTTTAACAAACCAAAATTATGAGTATCCGGTAAATAAAGAAGTAAAACCTGCTAAAATTTTACAATCATGGGGCGAGTTTAAAATCGAAAAACCAAATTTTGAAGCTTACTGGGGTAATGCTAAAGAAGCTTTAATGATTTTTGATGAAGTTCAATGGAAATAATTAAGGAAAAATAAAATTTGAAATTTTTAAGTCTAAGGTGGTCTTTTGCCACCTTTTTTTTCTGTAGTTTAATCATACTGCCTATACTTGCCATCATCTTGCACCTTCCTTTTATAGATATTAACACCTTAAAACATTTGAGTAAAAATGTCTTGCCACGATATATTTTTGGTAGTGCTTTTATATTGTTTGGTACTTTAGTATTGTGTTTGATTATAGGTTTAGTTAGTGCCTATTTGATAGCTTTTTATAAATTTTTTGGCTCGAAATTTTTTGAATGGTTTTTGATTTTACCTTTGGCTATACCTTCTTATGTGATGGGTTTTGTTTGGATTGATTTGTTTGAATTTCAAGGTTTAATCCCTACTTTTTTAGGCATTGATAGGCGTATAGATATCATGAATGCATATGGTGTGATTGTGATTTTATCTTTTGCACTTTACCCTTATGTGTATTTTTTTGCTAAAAATACCTTTGCTTATGGACTTGGTAATATCATTTTAAGTGCTAAAACACTTAAGGCTTCTAATCTAAAAACATTTTTCAAAGTGATTTTGCCATTTTGCCGTGTGGGTATAGTGGGTGCTTTGCTGTTGGTGGCTATGGAGGTTTTGAGTGATTATGGCTTGGTGGCGTATTTTGGCGTAGATACTTTTAGTGCAGGAATTTTTAGAACATGGGGAAGTGGCGGTGATGAAGTGAGTGCTGTGGCTTTAAGCGTGGCTTTGCTAGTGTTTATCGCACTTTTAATGCTTTTAGAAAAAATTCAAAGAGGCAAAAAAGGCTTTAATCAAAATGTATTTTTACCTACTCCAAAAGATGAGTTAAAAGGCTTAAAGGCATTTTTAGCCTTTTTATGGTGCTTTTTAGTGGCATTTTTAGCCTTTGTCGTGCCTATTATATGGCTTGTTTATTGGGCCGGGTTTGATTTTATGCAAAATTTAAGCAATGTCTTAACACCTGCATTTTATAGTCTTAGCGTGGCTTTGGTGAGTTCTTTTACTATTGTGGGGGTGGCATTTTATTTGTGTTTTGTGGTGCGTTTAAACGATACAAAAGCTTCTAAAATCATTCTTTGGCTTACGACTTTGGGGTATTCTTTACCTGGAGCTGTGGTAGCTGTGGGAATTTTAGTGATTTTGGGTGTGTTAAATTATATTTTTGATCTTTTATCGTTTGAATACGCCATAGGTGGTGGATTTTTAGTATTATTTTTTGGATATTTTGTAAGATTTTTAGCTTCAGGGATTTTTGCAACTCAATCAGGCTATGAGCGAATTTCTAAAAACATAGACTATGCGAATTTAACCTTAAAATCAAAACCACTTAAAATTTTCACTCAAATTCATTTTCCTTTGATGAAGCACTATTTAGCTTTGGCTGTGGTGATTATTTGTGTGGATATTTTAAAAGAATTGCCTATTTCGACTATACTTTCACCATCAGGTTTTCAAACTCTTTCATCGCTTGTATTTGCTTATAGTGAAAATGAATTAATTTATAATGTTTCTTTGCCATCTTTGATTATAGTGTTATTTGGGATTATCCCTACATTTTTAATGCATTATTTGCAAAATAAAAACAACCAAAAAGGACAATAATGGAAATCTTAAAAATTGACAATCTTTACAAATCTTTTGGAAAAACAGAAGTTTTAAAAGGAATTTCTTTGAGCTTAAAAGAAGGTGAGATTGTCAGTATTTTGGGAGAAAGTGGATGTGGTAAGAGTTCTTTACTTGGTTGTATAGCAGGTTTTTTTGAAATCAATGATGGCAGTATTTGTATAGGGGATAAACTAGTTGCTTCTAAGAGTGTGTATTTAGCCCCACAAGAGCGTGATGTTGGAGTTTTGTTTCAAGATTATGCTTTATTTCCGCACTTAAATGTAGAAGAAAATATATGCTTTGGTATAGACTCTTTAAGTAAAAACGAGCAAAAACAAAGGCTTGATGAAGTTTTAGAAATTTTAAATTTAAATACACTTTTAAAGCGCTATCCAAATGAGCTAAGCGGTGGGCAAGCCCAAAGAGTAGCACTAGCAAGAACCATAGTTGCAAGGCCAAAAATCATACTTTTTGATGAGCCTTTTTCAAATTTAAATCACACTTTAAGCGTTAAAATGCGCAAAGAAATCAAAAATATCTTAAAAGAGCATAAGCTTAGTGCTATTTTTGTCACACACGATAAAGACGATGCTTTTTATTTATCAGATAATATCGCTTTGATTAAGGATGGGAAAATTTTAGACTATGGAAGTGCCAAAGAGCTTTTTTATAAGCCTAAAAATATAGATAGTGCTTGCTTTTTGGGAGAAGCATTTTTTATAGATCCAAATACAATTTTAGATGAGAAATTTAAAGTATATTTGCAAAGTAAAAATGGCATTTTACGCCCTAATGATATACAAATTTCAACTTCACAAACTCCTTTAAAAGCTAGTGTTTTAGAATGCGTATTTTATGGGGATTTTTATGAGTTAAGCGTGAGTTTGGAAGGACATATTTTTAGCATTTATCATCATAAAGAGCTTAGTAAAAATGATGAAATTTATCTTAAGTTAAGCGATATAGAAAGTTTTTAATTTGCTAAAATTATAATGAGTATGCGAAAATAAAAGTTCTAGTAATTGGAATAATATCAAATTTATATTTGCTATTTTATAATGTTTCCGCTAGTATCTACAAAGCCCCATTTTCCATTTAGCTGAACTATTGCGGCTTTATTATAAAAACTCTCTACTTCATCAAATATAGGGTTTATAACAATATTTCCACTTTTGTCTATAAACCCAAATTTTTCGTTTAATTTTATCTTTGCGAGGCCCTCGCTAAAACTCTCTACTTCATCAAATATAGGGTTTATAACAATTTCCCCTTTATTGTTTATAAACCCCCATTTTTCATTTAGTTTTATATCTGCAAGTCCTTCGTTAAAATTTCCCGCATAATCAAATTTAGGTTTTATTATAAATTCTCCATTTGTGTCAATAAAACCCCATTTGTCATTTATTAAAACCGATATCAAATTTTCGTAAAAACCATTTGTATCGTCAAATTTTGGTTCAGTTATAATTTTTCCGTTTTTGTCAGCGAAACCGTACTTATTACCTATTTGAATAGTTATAAAATTTTCATTAAGGTGACTAATATAGTCATATATTGGGTTTATTATAAAATCTCCATTTTTATTTATTAAGCCCCACTTGCCATTGAGTTTTACTGTTGCTATATCATTGTGAAAAAATAAAACTTCATCAAAAATCGGCCACATCATTTTTTTACCATTTATATTTACAAAACCTTGTTCGTTGTTTAATTTAATCATGGTAGAACCTCGTATTTATGTTGATGATAAGTTTTAAAGATTATTTTACAATAAAATATCAAATCATAATATCAAAATAAAATTTGCTAAAGATTATAAAATAAAGTAAAATCACAGCAAAAAAAGGAAATAAATGATTAGTGTAGAATTAATAGAGCATATTTTTAAAGCAGCTTCTATATCAAGATGGAATGATTATCCTAGAATGACAAATTTAGTCGAACTTGATAAACAAGCGCATAAATTTATCATTGCTTATTTCATTGCTAAAATGGAAAAAGATGTCAATATGCGCTTTATCATAGAAGCGGGGATTTTTGAGTTTTTAAGCAGGGTAGTAGTGACTGATATACGCCCTGATGTGTACCATGAGATAACACGAGCAAAAAATGAGCAGGTAAGCGCTTGGGTGTTAAGTAAAATCGCACCGATGATTCAAGATATTGAAAATGGTGAGTTTTTAAAACGCTATGAGCTTTTTTTACAAGGTAAAGATTATGCTAAAGAAAGGCTTATTTTAAAAGCTGCTTCATATTTTGCGACAAGGTGGGAGTTTAATATAGTTTATCAAACTAGCTCGTTTTTAAGTGATATTGATGAGATTAAGGCTAAGGTTGAAGAAGAATTAGAAGATTATTATGAATTAATCGGTGCAAGAAAAATAGCTCTTAACCAAAAAATTTCTAAAATAATTGATTTAAGCGGGCGTTTGCGTTTTCAAAAAAGATGGGCGCAAACTCCAAGGATTCCAGAAACTGCAGTTTTAGGACATATGCTTGTGGTAGCTATTTTGTCTTATTTTTATTCTTTAGAAGTAAAAGCATGCGATGGTAGAATAGAAAGCAATTTTTATTGTGCTTTGTTTCATGATTTGCCTGAAAGTTTAACTAGGGATATCATCTCTCCGGTAAAATATGGCATAGATGGGTTAAATGAAATCATCAATGAGTATGAAATGAAGCTTATTAATGAGAAAATTTTACCTTTTATACCACTATCTTTTAGAGAGGAATTTAGCTATATACTTGGTATTAGAGAAGGACAAAACGAAGAAAGTGCCTTTGTAAAAAATGAATTTGAAAATCGTATTTTTAATAACAAGCCAAGTGTTTATAGTGGTAGTTTAGATGCGGTTAATGAAGATCGTTTTAAAGCTATTGATGGAAAGGCTTTGAAATATTGTGATAAATTAGCAGCTTTTATAGAAGCAGCTTTATCGATTAGCTATGGAGTAAAGTCTAAAGAGCTTGAAAGTGGTTTTGTGGGAATGTATGAATATTTTAAAACAAATCCGACTATTAATGGGGTAAATTTCTTTAGAATTTGTGAGGATATTAAAGGATATTTTAAACTTTAAAACCCTCTCCCAGATGACTGCGGCACACACTAAGTCTAAGTGCTCTGCTGTGTTCCCACCCTGAAGCGGTGCTTAAAAATAGCATTGCACAGGTCTAAGAGAAGGCAGTTGAAATAATACCTTAAAATATCTTAAAAAACATTGAGGTGAAGTATGTTGAGTATATTTGCAAATTTTTTATCTAAATTTAGAGAATTTTTTGTTCCTAGTCATTTATCTTTAGAATTTAGAGCAAAATCTTTTGCTGCTATTATTGTGGCAAATAAGACTATAAAAGCAGAAATTTGGCAAGTTTTGGCTGATATTGCAAGTGAAGTTTATCCAGTTGATAAAAGCAGGCAGGCTATTTTAGTGCAAACTTCTAAAGAATATGTGGATAGAGTTTTAAAAAATGAGCTTAGTTTAGACGCTTTACTTAAAAATATTGCTTCACTTTTAAAGAAAAATCCAAGATATGCAAAAAAGATTAATTTTCATAGACTTGAGCGTTTGATGGATAAAAATGAAGAAGAAGCTTTAGTGCAACTTAGGGTGTATGAATTTTTTGAGCAAGAAATAAAATATATTTTAGAAAAAAATTCAAAAGAACCATCATGAAAGGCTAAAATTAGCGTTTCATGTTGATTGCTTTTTGTATCATTTGATCAGCTGTTGTGATACTTTTACTACTTGAATCATAAGCTTTTTGCAAAGTGATTAAGTTTGTAAATGCTACGGATAAATCTACATTTGATTGCTCTAAATAAGAGCCTTTAAAGGTTGCTGTGCTGAAATTTCCATTATCATCAAGCAAAAAGGTTGGATTACCGCTATTTCCTGTTTGTCCATAAAGATTCTCTCCTAGCTTTTCCAAACCTTGTTCATTGGTAAAATTAAACAAAGCAAGTTTTGCCATAGCTATTTGATCGCCATTAGTAAAAGTGGCGATGATGGTACCATCTGTGTTGATAGAATAATTATTTAAAAACCCTTCACCTTTGCCATCTGTTTGTGTGTGTACTGAAGGCTGTTTATTTTTTAAAGCATGAAGTCCATCATAACCTGAATTTGGTATATTTGGATCATAATAAGACCCAAGGTTTATATTGACTTTTGTTCCGTTATTATCAACTGAGTTTAGAGTACTAGATACCAAAGCTCCAGCTTCATTAAAGGTGATTAAACCTTCGGTAGTTCCACCTATTTTATTGCCATCATTATCATATACTTGAGCAACGGCTTTGTACTCTAAATCTGTGCCATTTTGCGGTAAAACTCTATCTAATTTAACCTTAATCCAACTAGTAGAACCATCAGGATTAATTAATTTTGCAGAAAGTTCTGTGCTATCAGCTACTTCTTTTTCTACACTTAAATGAGATGATTCTAACTTAGCTGTTTCTAAATCTACTTTATCTAGTTTTTGATTGTCAATACTAAAAGCCAAATTCTCATCTAAAGTAGCTTGTAATGTTTGACTAGCACCTTTTTCATCAGTAATTTTAAAATATATAGTATCACCAGGCTTTAAACCAAAAATTTGCTCATCTTTTACACTACCTGAAATTTTTACACTACCATCTTCATTTTTGCTAAATTCAAATTTAGAAGCATCTACATCTACGTTCACTGCTTCTGTTTTGGTGCTTGTGTCTAAATTTCCACTCCAAGTGATATTTTGTGTTGGTTGAGGTAGTAAATAAAGATTTTTAGGCACAGAAATAGGCCCTTGGGTATTAACTCCACCTATTTGGAAATTTTCTCCAGGTGTTCCACTCCAAGCTGTGGTAACTTTTTGTCCCATAGCTTGACCAAACATATTAGAAACCCTATCGCTTAGCTGAATTTCTTTTAATGATGGATTCATAGTTCCAAGCACATAATTACCATTTGAATCTACTAAAAATCCATTTGCATCAGGTTTAAAAGCGCCATTTCTAGTATAATAAACTCCATTGGCATTACTTACACCAAAAAAGCCCTTTCCAGCAATAGCCACATCAAATTCATTATCAGTAGAAACTAGTGGTCCTTGTTCAAAAACATCATTTGTAGCTCCTGCTACACTACCATAACCAGTTTGACCTTTATTATATGATTGCGTTGTTATGGTGCTATAAAATACATCTTTGAAAGCTACATCGGAGTATTTAAAACCGACTGTATTGACATTGCTTATATTATGAGCAGTATTGTCTATGCCATAACTTTGGGATTTTACTCCATTTACTCCATTGTAAAATGCTGTAAACATGATTTTATCCTGTAATTTCTTTAATATCTTCCCATTTAACCCAGCTACCGCCCATACCAACTAGAGCTTCACCATCTTCAAATCTTACACCGGTGATAGGATAAGCACCATAAGTTGAGTTAACTGTTGTTCCATCTTCACCTATATAACTTGCTCTTACATAGTATTTACCAGATGGCACAGGATTTCCACTATCATCTGTTCTATCCCAAACAATCTGTTTCATACCCGCAGTCATATCTTTAACTTTCATTGTTCTTACAGGATCACCTGCTTCGTTATAAATAGTAAATGTTACAGGTTCGCTATCTGATTTATAAGCTGAATCAATCTTAGCTGTTTTGATATCAACGCTTGGAGTATGTCCTATAATTTTAAAGGTTTGATCCTCACCAACTACTGCTTTAACAGTTTCTTCTTGGCCTTTATCATCAACTAATTTTACATATATAGTTTCTCCAGGCCCTGCTATTTCTTTATCTACCTTACCTGTAATGTCTAGTTTATCTTCACCATTTTTCTTAAGTTCAAAACCTTCAGTGTCAATATCAGTCTTTTTACCTTTTTGTGGTTCTTTTGGTAAATACATATTAATTTGAAATTGTATATCATCATCTGCTACCACAAGATAATCATCTTTAACTGTTGCAAGTTTTCCAACTGCAGCTAATGCACTCATACCGGTACTTGCTGCAATAGAATTTTGTAGTTTTGCCATCGCATCTACTAGTTGAGTCATGGTTTTATTGGTGTTATCTTGCATTTCAAGTGCTGAAAGTTGTGCTGTTTGAGTAAGCATTTTTTCAGTATCCATAGGATCGGTTGGATCTTGGTGTTGAAGTTCTATCAAAAGAAGCTTTAAAAATGCATCCTTGTCAAGTTCTGCTCCAGGGTTATAAATCAACCCACTATCGCCTTCTCCGGCTCTAGCGTTTCCTTTTGTATTTGGCATATCTTTAGTATTAAGTGTTGCTAAAGGACCTTGAAGAGTTTGTGTATTTATATTTGACATAAAAATCCTTTTTTATATATTTTTAAAGCTTAAAGCAAAAAATATTCCATTTAAAAATATTTTGCTAAAACCATTTCTAAGCTTGGTTTTTCTTGAATTTCTTTTTCGAAATTCACCTTATCTTCTTTATTATTGTTATTTTTTTGTTTTTGTTGATTATTTTGTTCTTTTCTTTCTTGATTATTAAAATTCATTTCTAAATTTGTAAAGCCCATGTTTACAAGAGCGTTTTTAAACTCAGCTTGATGTTGTATGAAAAGATTTAAGGTATTTTGATTAGAATTAAAGCTGATGTTTAGATTAGATCCTCTTTGGACTAAGGTAACTTCTACTTCTCCAAGATTATGCGGGTTTAGAGTTATACTAAAGCGAGTTATAGGTGCTTTATAACTTTCTAGTTTGTCTTTAAATTCTTGGGCAAAATCATTGAAAGTTTCTTTCATAGGAATATTTTGGTTTTTCACAAAATTATTAGAAACTCTATTCATTTCTTTCACGTAAGAATTTAAATTTTCTTCATTATGATCACTATCATCTTTTGTAAATTCTGTGGTGTTTTTGAAAATATCGTTAAAAACATCTGTGTTTTGAGTATTTTTTTCTGTTTTTAATTGTTTTTCTTGAGGATTTAATAAATTCTCTAAATTAATTTTTAAATCTTGATTTTGTAAATTTTGAGTATTTTTTGTATTTGTTAATTCAGTTTTTAAGTCCTTTGAATTTTCTAAAACAGAACTTATTTTTTTACTAAAACTATCTTCACTGGTAGTTAATTTTTCATTTTTTAATATTTCTTTAAAATCTATTTTTTCTTTATCCTTAATTTCTTTTTTTAAGTTTGAATTTTGAGTTAGATTAATGAGTTCTATATCATTTTTATTAATATTTTTTATGTCTTTTGTTTCTTTGTTATCTTGAATTTTTTCTATAAATTTTTCTTTGAAATCTATATTTTGAATATTTTCTTTTACTTTTACATCTTTTTTTGGAAGCTCTATGTTTTTTAAAGCAGAAGAAAGTAAAGAAACACCTTCGTTTTCTTTGCTTTTTATATTTTTATTTGTATTTGGTTCTTCTTTTAAAAGTTTGGTGATTTTTTGATTGATTAAATCTTGAAAAACATTAGTATTGTTTTGTTTTGCATTTTCAAAAAAACCTTTTTTATCAAGATTTGGAAAAGCTTCTTTTAAATCTTTGATTTGTTCAAATTTTATATTTTTTATATTTAATCCAAGTTCTTTTGCTATATTAAAAAGCTCATTGATATTTTTTATATTTTTTAACTTGTGTAGGTTTTTTTCAAGAGCTAAAATAGCAGTATTATCTTGGACAAGTTTGTTTAATTTTATATCCTTGCTATCACTTTGTAAAACTTCTAGTAAAGAAAGAATTTGCATAAAATTTGCACCTTCAAAAAGCTTTAAAGCATCCTTTTCGTCTAATTGAACTTTATCGTCAATGGTTTCTTTTAAGCTTTCGTTTTTATTTTCTTTTTGTGGTACTTTAAAGTCTTTTGGTAAACTTCCATCTTTTTCATCTATAGCTTGCAATAGTGAATTTAAAAATTCTTCTCCATCGCTATTTGAATTAGCACTTTCTTTGCTAGGATTTTCATTTTGTGGAGCGATGCTTAGTAAGTTTAAAGCATCGCTAGCTTGGATATTTGACATTAATTAACCTACTAAAAAATTATTTTTTGCTAAATTTGGAAATAAACTTTGCAATTGCGCTGCACAATCAAGTTTTAAATTTTCATGAGAAAGATTAAAGTTTTTAAATATTACTAGTAATTCTTCTATATTTTTAGCATTTAAAACTGCATTTTCATTATGAACATCATCCAAAATTTCACTTACTTTACTTGAAAGTTTTGCATAGTTTAGTTCTTTTTCTTCATTTGAATTTACAACTTCTAAATAATTTAAAAGTTCCATAAAATGCTTACTATTTAAAACTGAAGTTCCTTGTTTTTCTAAGTTAGCGTTAAAGATTTGAGTTCCTAGATTTGACATATTTTTCTCCTTAAAAATAATTCTTATCCAAGACAAAAGCAACAAGTGTTCCAATTTGCTAATCTTAATTTTTAAGCATTTTTTTTATATAATATTAGATTTTAAATTTAAGACTTTGGAGAAAAACTTGGATAATATTAGAAATATAGCTGTTATAGCTCACGTTGATCATGGTAAAACAACAATGGTAGATGAGCTTTTAAAGCAATCAGGAACTTTTAGTGAGCGTGAGCAAATAGCAGAGCGCGTAATGGATAGCAACGATATAGAAAAAGAAAGAGGTATTACTATACTTTCTAAAAATACTGCTATTAATTATAAAGGCACTAAAATAAACATCATAGACACTCCAGGCCATGCTGATTTTGGCGGTGAAGTTGAGCGTGTGTTAAAAATGGTTGATGGAGTTTTGCTTTTAGTTGATGCACAAGAAGGTGTTATGCCTCAAACTAAATTTGTGGTAAAAAAGGCTTTATCTTTAGGGCTTAAACCTATTGTTGTTATTAATAAAATTGACAAACCAGCTGCTGATCCTGAAAGAGTAATCAATGAAATTTTTGATCTTTTCGTGGCTTTAGAGGCAAATGATGAACAGCTTGATTTTGCTGTAGTTTATGCGGCTGCTAAAAATGGTTATGCAAAACTTGCACTTGAAGATGAAAGCACTAATATGGAGCCGTTGTTTAAGACTATACTTGAGCGCGTGCCTGCTCCAAGTGGTAGTGATGAAAATCCTTTACAGCTTCAAGTTTTTACTCTAGGTTATGATAATTTCGTTGGTAAAATAGGCATTGCAAGAATTTTTAATGGTAAAGTAAAGAAAAATCAAAATGTAATGCTTGCTAAGGCAGATGGTTCTAAAATCAATGGAAGAATTTCAAAACTTATTGGTTTTATGGGTCTAGAAAAAATGGACATTGAGGAAGCAGGAACAGGTGATATTGTAGCGATTGCAGGTTTTGAAGCTTTAGATGTGGGAGATAGTGTGGTAGATCCAAACAATCCTATGCCTCTTGATCCTTTACATATAGAAGAACCAACTTTAAGCATAGTATTCTCAGTAAATGATGGTCCTTTAGCAGGTACTGAAGGCAAGCATGTAACTTCAAATAAAATCGCAGAACGTCTAGAAGCGGAGATGAAAACTAATATTGCTATGAAATATGAAAGTACAGGCGAGGGTAAATTTAAAGTAAGTGGAAGAGGTGAACTGCAAATAACTATCTTGGCTGAAAATATGCGTAGAGAAGGTTTTGAGTTTTGTATGGGAAGGCCTGAGGTTATCGTTAAGGTAGAAGATGGAGTTAAAACAGAACCATTTGAGCATTTAGTGATTGATGTGCCTGATGATTTTACTGGGGTTGTGATTGAAAAATTAGGTAAAAGAAAAGCTGAAATGAAAACTATGACACCAACTGGAGATGGTCAAACAAGACTTGAGTTTGAAATTCCTGCGCGCGGGCTTATAGGATTTAGATCACAATTTTTAACAGATACTAAAGGCGAGGGTGTGATGAACCATAGCTTTTTAGAGTTTCGTCCATTTAGCGGGGCAGTTGAAAAAAGAAATAATGGTGCGTTAATTTCTATGGAAAATGGTGTTGCGCTAGGGTATTCTTTGTTTAATTTACAAGATAGAGGGGTATTATTTATTGATCCTCAAACAAAAGTATATACAGGTATGATTATAGGTGAGCATTCACGCCCAAATGATTTAGATGTTAATCCTATTAAAGGTAAAAATTTAACTAATGTTAGAGCAAGTGGAAGTGATGATGCAATTAAGCTTGTGCCACCTAGAAAATTAAGCCTTGAAAGAGCGTTAGAGTGGATAGAAGAAGATGAGCTTGTAGAGGTTACTCCGCAAAATATTAGAGTTAGAAAAAGATATCTTGATCCTACTCAAAGAAAAAGAATGGAAAAGGCTAAGTCTTAATGGATTTTGAAGCCATAAGACAAGCTTTAAATAAAAGACTCAAAGCTTTGCAAATTTTAGCATTTGCTGAAGCTTTGGTTGTATTTTTTCTTGCTTTTCAATTTAGCAAAGATGTGATCATAGCTTTATTTTTTGCTGTTTTAGCAGGAGTTTTGTTTTTTAGAATTTTAGGAAGAAAGCTTATGTGGGGACGCAATGAGCTTGTGTTTAAAATGTGTGAGGAATTTTTAAAACAAAACAATGCTAAATTTGACAAACAAGGCTTTGGCCAAAAAGATTTTGAAAAAATTGCTTTTGATTTTTCTTTAAAAACTTATCATTCTCAAAATTCTTTTGTTTTTGATGATTTTATTCTTTATGATGTGAAATTTAAAGATGAATTTGGGAATTTCTTTTGTGGAGTTTTGCTTTATAGTAAGAAATTAAAAGAAGATATCAACTCAAATGAAAGTATTTTTGAAAAAGCAAAGGATAAAGAATTTTCTACACAAAGAGTTTTGAAAAAAGATGATTACTTGCTTATAGCAAGTTTGAAAAATCCTTTTTTTGCTGATTTGAAAATTTCAAGTGAGTTAAATTTTAAACTTTTTAGAGCTAATTTAGAAAAAATCCAAGCTTTTATACATGATTAAGTTTAGCTTACTTAATCATTTTGTTCTAAATTATTAATTTCTTGTATTTTTAAATTCTCATTTTTTCCCATTAAATTTTGTATGGTTTGGATTTGCTCTTTAGAGGCATAGCTTATATCTTTTAAAACTATCCAAGTGATTTTTTGATTACAAGGCTTGTTGAGTTTATTTTTAAAGATATAAAAAGATTGAAGGTCATTTGGTAATAACTCATTAGCACTTAAGCCTTGAACATAAAGTTTATCGCCTTCTTTTTTAGGAAAAGCACGGATGATTTTTTTAATAAAAGGATTTTCCGCACTTTCTTGTAAAAACAGTACAACTACTGCTATATCGCCTTTTTGATTTACATGGCTAAAATGAATTTCTAAAGGATAAGATTTTTTATTAATAGAAATTTTTGATGGGCTATGAAAGTGAAAATGAGATAAATTATAACTTGTATTATCTAGCACGATATAGCTTCCATTGCTTGCAAAATGCATTTTTATGGTATAACCATCATTTATTAAACCAAAAGAATCATTTGAATAGTTAAATTCTAAAGAATGATTTTTATTTGTAGCCTTTTTACTGTTTATATTAATAAAATCTTGATTTAACCCACTTTCACAATAAATCCAGTTTTTATCTAAATTTTTCCATTTATCTTTGTCTATAAAATTTCCGTGTGAGGCATTTTGAGGCATTTGCTCATAGGCAAAAAGCATGCTAGTGGTAAATAAACCAAAAAGTATTTTTTTTAAACTCATAATATTCCTTTTTAATATAATTATAAAAAAATATCCCCTATAAAAAGCTTATGTTTAAAAATAATTATATTAAAATTAAATATTTATCTTAAAAATTAGCAAGATTATTCTTTACCATCTTTGATGGGTACAAAAAGACATTCATCTAAAACCTCTTTGCTAATCTCGCCATCTTTTTTGGTAAATTTAGTGATAAATTGTTGATTTCCTATGAGTAAAGGAGCTACTAAAATTCCATTGTTTTCAAGTTGATCAAACAATACATTTGGAATATGCTCTATATAAGCTGAGAGTAAAATTCTATCATATGGTGCATAATTTTTCCAACCATTTTGTCCATCATCAAATTTTACATGGATATTAGCATAGTTTAGTTTTTTAAATTTTTCTATAGCGCTAATTGCAAGTTTTTCAATGCGCTCTATGGTAAAAACTCTTCTTATGAGTTTGCTTAAAATCGCAGCTTGATACCCGCTACCACAACCTATTTCTAAAACACTATCAGCATCTTTAAAATCAAGTGCCATAGTCATTTTAGCTACGGTTAAAGGCGAGCTTATCCATTGATTGCCCATTAAAGGAAGTGCATCAAGTCTATAAGCATGCATTTTTAAAGGTGAAAAAATTTCTCTTGGAGTGGAACAAAAAGCTTCAAATAATTCTTCATTGATGAAAGTATTTTTGCGAATTTCTTCTGCCATAGTTTGACATTGTTTTTGTTCAAATATATGAATCAATAAGCACCCCTTGATAAAAAGTGTTATTTTATCTTAAATTTTATTTATCTAGCTTTAAAATCCTTAAGGCGTAAAAACGCCTTAAGATTAATCAAGTGTATAAAGGATATTTGATCCATCTTGATAAGATAAGATATGCATTTTGCCATCTTTAAAGAATAAACTTCTTGCATTAGTTATATTTTCTGGATAAGAAATGGTTTTTACAACTTCTTCTTTGTCTAGATCAATTACAGCAATAACATTATGCTTTTTGCTTAATGCATAAATTTTACCGTCTTTAAATGCCATTGAAGTTACATAAAGATCACCTAATGTTTTCCCTTCCTTTAGATCAGCTTTAGGAGTAAATTCAGCTGAAAGAACTCTATCTGCTAAAGAAATTTTAGAAATTACAAAAGTTTTAGCGTCTTTATTGTTTGGAACAGTTGCTGTATACATATATTTTCCATCGGTAGTTGTGCTTAAGATGTGATGGAATTTAGCTCTAACTGTATCAATTCTACCACGACCAAGATCTTTGCCTTGACCTTCGAAATTATTTGCCCCTTTCATAAAATCAGCATATTGTAAAGCCTCATTTGCATTAGGATTTTGAGCAAATCTTAAGAAAGTTTTATTAGAACCCATTAAGATGTATTTATTGTCTAGATAAGGGATAATTCCTATGATAGGGTTGATTGTAGCTGAAAAATATGGATCTAAAACAAAATCAACTTTAGTGCTAAAATTATTATCTAGGAAAAATACTTCCCATTTTGAACTTGCAACATATTCTCCATTGATATAATCAAGTGTATTGATAGCTTTAGGAAAATCAATTTTTGTTTCATTTGTTATTTTTAGATTTTCATCAATACTTGCAAATGGAGCATTGCTAATATTATTATCAAATTGAATACCTAGTTTTTCACTAGCAGGCGCAAAAGCAAAGTCAGGTTCTTTAACGTCGCGTTTTCCTAAGAAAGAAATGCTTTTCCAGCTTTTGCTCCAACCTGAATCATCCCAAATGATATATTTTGGATTTAAACTAAAACGAACCGGATCGCCTTGTCCGCTATATGGAACAGGACCAGTGCTTACAAAAGCTTGGAATACATTTGAAGCTACAATAAAAGCAACAATAACCATAGCAGCTAGATTAAATTTAGTTAATTTTCTAAAGCTAGATCCTTCCATTTCTTTTTCAAAAGAACCAAATTTTGGAGCAAAGGCAAAAATAACACCAAGTAGTAAAACTACAGCCCAAAATACCACTTCAGCCCAAAAATAAGTATGTAAACCAAAAATAGGTAAACCAAAACCTTGATCAAGATCACGGTGTGCATGGCCGCTTATATGATTAAATGATTGCCATAAACCAAAAGCTGTTGCGATTAAAAGGAAAGCTAAAAATTTACCTTTCATACCATAACGTACAACAAATAAAGCCGCTACGCCGATGAAAATCATTGATTCTCTTTGACCCCAGCAAGAAGTACAAGGGCTATCACCTAGCATATAGCCAAAGATTAAATTTGCAATTCCAACAGGCAATAAAATAACCAAAAAGCCTGCTAAGCACATTAAAAAATAAAAGAATTTAGTTTTGTTAATATCACACATATTTGCCACCTTATAGATTCATTAGGCCTAAGATTGCGCCTGATTTACGACCTAAATAGTCAAATACCATAATAGCCCATGAAATTACAAGTATAGAAAAAGCTAATTTTTCTTTTTCTGGTTTAACTATCATGAGGACTATGGCGATAAAGATTAACAAAAGTTCTAAAAACTCCATCATTTCCCCTTTGAAATAAAATAAAAACCGCCGATTTTACTATATTAGAATAAATAAAAATAAAATATTAAACTGAAAAAGAGATTTGATTTAAAAAGTATAAAAAAATGAGTAGTTTTGAGACTTAGAAGTCATCAAAACTTAAGCTTCCTTTGGAGTAATTTGTAACCTTGCTTTCAAAGAAATTACTCTTTTGATCATTAAATTTAGAAAAATCATCTACCCATTTAATAGGATGTTTTGCATTATAGATTTTATCAAGATTAATTGCAATTAGTCTTTGATCAACAAGATAATGAATATATTCTTCTATAATATCATCTGTAAAACCCATGATTTGATTTTGAGTGATGTATTTACCCCATTTAATTTCAAGTTCACCTGCTTTTTTAAACATATCATAGATTTTATTTACATTGGTATCATTAAACAAATCAGGTCTTTCTTTGCGCACAGAATTAATCATATTTTGAAATAATAGCAAATGTGTAATCTCATCTCTTTGTATAAAGCGTATCATTTGTGCTGATCCTAGCATTTTCCCTGCGCGCGCTAAAGCATAAATAGCAGTAAAACCACTATAAAAATATACTCCTTCTAAGATTTGATTTGCTACCATTGCAAGTAATAGTTTGTTATCATCTACTTCACCGGCTAATTCTTCATAAATGCTTGAAATGAAATCATTTTTTTCTCTTAAAGTTTCATCATGTTTTTCCATTTCATAAATTAAGTCTGTATTTTCACAGATTGCTTCAACCATTACTGCATAAGATTTTGAGTGATTTGCTTCTTCATAAGCTTGTCTTGCTAAAACTGCATTGATTTCAGGTGCTGTGATGTAAGGATTGATATTATCAGCAAGGTTGTTTGTTTGAAAACTATCCATTGAGATAAGTTGAGACCAAACTAAATCATACATTCTTTTTTCTGCTACGGTTAGATTACAGCGATAATCAAGTGCATCTTTGGTTGTATCTACTTCTTTTGGAAACCAAGTATTTGCCTCCATTAAATCCCAAAGCTTTAAAGCCCAAGTGTATTTTGCTTTAGTAAAATTTAAAATCCCATGAGGATTACCATTAAATACTTTTCTATCATTTAAAGTTTCATTTGATTTTGGATTATAAATTCTTTTTCTATTCATTTTTCTACCTTTGTGACAATAACACTTTGGCTTAAAATATCATGCAAAGCCAAAGTATCTTTTCTTAAAAAACTTACCAAAAACCCAATCAATAAACCAAAACTTACGATAAAAATTATATAGCGTAAGAGTATTCTAAAAAAATTAAGTTTTTGGCCATTTTTAAGATCAATTAAATATAAATCATAAGCTTTAAGTCCAGGACTTTGAGCTTTTTTTGCTAAAAATAAGGCCTGTATAAGCCCAAAAATTAAAGAACATAAAAAAATTATAAGTTGATTGTTTAAAAAGGCTTCTTTAGAGCCAAGTGTAAAATAAAATAAATATAAAATAGGCACATAAAGCAAAAATAGATCAATCAAAAAAGCTTTAAATCTTAAAAAGCGAGTAGCTATTTTTGCTTTAGTTTTCATTAGTTTCCACGACTACCAGGTTTGATAGCTTTGGTGCCTTTTTCACAAAGTGGACAAGCATTTGCTTCATAAATATCAAATTCAAAATTTCCTAGTGCAAAAAGTGGTAAATTTTCAGGCAATTTCGCGTTTTCTTTTCTTGGATTGTTTAAATTTTTTACCGCGCAAAAACCACGATTTGCTAAAGCTGCAAAGCCTACTACTTCCCCACCTAAGCTTTCGATGATTTTTGCACTCTCAAGTGCAGAACCACCTGTTGTAATAATATCTTCACAAACGATAAATTTTTCGCCTTTTTTTACTTCAAAACCACGTCTAAGACTCATCACTCCTTCTACGCGCTCAGTGAAAATAAAGCGTTTATTGCAAGCTCTAGCAAGCTCATAACCTGCTAAAATTCCACCCAAGGCAGGAGAACAAATGCTATCAAATTCAATATCAAAACTAGCAATAACTTTTGCAAGCTCCTCACAAAGTTCACCTGCTAGTTTTGGATTTTCTAAAACTTTAGCACTTTGAAGGTAAAACTCAGAGTGTTTCCCTGAGCTAAGCAAGAAATGCCCTTGTAGGTATGCCCCACAATCTTTATAAATTTGTTCTAAGTTCATTATCAAACCTTTAAAAGTTCTGCTTCTTTGTTTTTAACTAATTCATCTACTTTTGCTGTGTAATTATCAGTTTGTTTTTGAACCTCATCATAAGCTTTTTTGGCTTCATCTTCTGAAATTGCTTTATCTTTTTCTAATTTTTTAACCGCATCATTTGCGTCTTTTCTAATGTTTCTAATAGCCACTTTAGCCTTTTCTCCCATAGCTTTGGCATTTTTAGCATTTTCTTCTCTTTGTTCTCTTGTCATAGGTGGAAAGAATAATTTCACACTTTCACCATCATTGTTTGGATTTACTCCTATATTTGCTGCAGCTATAGCACTTTCTATAGCTTTTAGCATTGATTTTTCCCAAGGAGTAATGCTAATAGTTGAAGCATCGGTTGCTAAAACTGTTGCTACCTGATTAAGCGGGGTTACACTACCATAATAATCAACATGAATATGATCAAGTATGTTGATATTTACTTTACCAGTTCTTATAGTGGTAAAATCTTTTTTTAAGGCCTCTAAGCTTTTATCTGATTGTTGTTTTTGTTTGGTATAAATTTCATTTAGCATGGTTTATCCTTTTTATTTGCTAGTGTTGCTTTCGCTAATTGGGGCACTTGGTGCAACTGGAATGTTAGTTGTGTTTGTCTCAGGTGCTTTTGGTAAAATTTGTTCTGCTTTTTCAGCAAGTGAGTTAGAATTAGCATTATTATACATATAGCTAAGAGCAATTGTATTAGCAATAAGTAAAACACCCATTACAAAAGTAAATTTAGCCAAAAATCCCGCAGGACCTTTTGCTCCAAATAAACTTTCATTACTTCCACTATAAGCTCCAAGTCCTATGCTTGAACTTTTTTGTAATAAAACCGCAATACAAATAATCACAACAATTGCAAATTGCAAAATAATTAAAAGAGTAGTCATGAATTTTCCTTATTGAAAATAAAATGAGTATTTTAACTTAAAAAGTTTGATAAAAACTTGAAAGAGGTAAAAAAAATTTGCGAGAAAAAATCTCGCAAATTTTTATCTGCTATTAAAGCTTCTTAAAATATTAAGAAGAGAGATGAAAAGGTTGATAAAATCAAGATAAAGAGCAACTGCGCCTTCGATTGGTGTTTCATAGTTTCCTCTAATGATGTTTTGAGTATCATAAAGGATGTAAAAAGAAAATAAAATTGCACCAATACCAGAAATAGCTAAACTCACAAGTGAGCTTTGGAAAAATAGATTAATTAAAGAAGCCACTACGATAACGATTAAAGCTATAAAAAGCATTTTTCCCATCATAGTAAAATCTCTTTTTGTATTTATAGCAAATACACTTAAAGCACCAAAAGCTACTGTTGTTAAAGCAAAAGCTTGAGCGATGATGCTAGCCCCTGCAGGAAGTGCTAAAACTGAATATAAAAGTGGTGTTAAAGTAAGCCCTGAAACAAAAGTAAAGGCAAAAAGTAAAATTAAATTAAGCGGAGCTTCTCTTTTTTTCCATTGTAATGCAAACAATAAACCAATTTCAACAATAAATAAAATCCAAAAAGTTGCTTGAGATTGTGCAAATAAATGCGCTAGGGCAAAAATTCCTATGTAAGCGCCCGCTGTTGCAGCTAATAATGAAGCAGCAAAAAGCTGATAAGTTTGTTTTATAAAAATGCTTAAATCACTTCTAGCATAACCTTCAAATTCTTGAGTTTTAGAGTTAGAATAATCTCTATCATAAAGACTCATTAAAATCCTCCAATAATTTTTAAAACCAAAATTTACAAAAAAAAGATAAATGAAAGATTAAAACTACATAAAAATATAACAAAAAAATAAATTTATTGATTTGGTTTAAGTAAAAATAATTTTAGTATAATGTCTTGTTAAAATACAAAAAAGGACTATTCTTGAAAGACTTGATCGATGGTGCTTTAAAATTTATGCAAGAAGATTTTAAAGAGCATGCAGAGCTTTTTGAAAGTTTAAAAAACAAACAAAATCCTCATACGCTTTTTATAGGTTGTGCTGATTCAAGAGTGATACCAAACTTAATCACTAATACAGGTCCAGGCGAGCTTTTTGTTGTAAGAAATATAGGCAATATCGTTCCACCTTATAGAGTCGGGGATGATTTTTTAGCAACTACTTCAGCTATTGAATATGCTTTTAATTCTTTACATATAAAAAATATTATAGTTTGCGGTCATAGTAATTGCGGAGGCTGCGCGGCTTTATATGCAAACGAAAATGATTTAAAAAATATGCCTAATGTCAAAAAATGGCTTACTTTGCTTGAGCCTATAAAAAATAAGGTTTTAAAGATTGCAGGTAGTGATTTAGCTATGCGTTCTTGGATGACTGAAAAAATGAATTTGGTAAATTCTTTGCAAAATTTATTAACTTATCCAGGCGTTGAAGAAGCTTTAAATAAAAAAGAAATTGAACTCCATGCTTGGTATTACATCATAGAAACGGGTGAAATTTATGAGTATGATTTTAATTTTGAAAATTTTGTTTTAATTCAAGAGAGAGCGAGAAAACCATGAAAAAGATTTTTAGCATTATTTTGCTTTTTTTATTTGTTAATGCTTTATATGCACAAGAAAAAAACGCTTTAGAGGATAAAAATAGTATTTTTGCCCTAGTGCAAAATTACATAGAGCTAAATTTACTTTTAGAAAGTTTTAAAAATAGCGATACAAATAGCAGTGAATTTCAAGATAATATTAAAGAAATAGAAAAACAAAAAGCTGCAATTTTAACTACTTTACCTTTAAAAATGGTATCTCAAAAAATTGATGATAAAGAGGCGAAAGACTTTTTACAAACCAAAAATGCTTTGCAAAAAAGTGTTGAAAATACTCAAGCTAAGAAAAGATATTATGATTATGTAGATAATAAAATTAAACTTTTAAATTTAACCTCTGCAGAACATTTTTACCTATGCATCTTTGAATTAGAAAAAGTTTTTATCGAAGGAGCGCAAAGTCAGACTATAAGAAGCATTATTGATAAAAGTATTGATGTGCTCAAAGAAGATATGGTTTTTAATTTTACCTTAGATAAAGAAAAAATTAATGATATTACTCAGCTTAGAACCTTAGAAATCAATGAAAATAATTTAAGAAATGCTATAAAATCTTATAATGAAATTTTAGTTTATTTAAGAAACAATGCTAGTTTGCTTGAAACTAATTTTTTATTTACAGGTTTGGGTTTGCAAAATGCGATTAATTATATCAATGAACAAACTTCTATTAGTAGCGTAAATCTTGGAAAAATAGTCATTTCTATCGCTGTAATTGTCTTTTTTTATTCTTTGAAATTTTATCTAGCAAAGATTTTATATTTTATACTTATACGCTTATTTGGAAAAAATTCAGCTAATATGGAGATAAAAACTCATTTTCTAGAAAAACTTCAAGGGCCGGTAGGTTGGTTTTTATTTGCTTATGCTATAGGAATTTGTTTTACTATTTTTTACTATCCTGCGCCTGTAGATATAAGAATTAGCAATATTTTATCTATTGCTTATGTTATTTTAACTGCTTGGCTTGTGATAAATATCTTTGATAGTTATGGCATGGTGATTGTTGCAAAGCTTGCTGAAAAAAGTGGTAAGCGTGAAGTGGTTAATTTAATCATTAAAATTTTATATTTTATCATTATAGTGATAGCTGTTTTATTTGTTTTAGCGCATTTAGGGTTTAATATTTCAGCATTAATTGCATCTTTAGGTATTGGTGGTTTAGCTGTGGCATTAGCAGCTAAGGATATTATCGCAAATTTCTTTGCTTCCGTGCTTTTGCTTTTTGATAATAGTTTTAATCAAGGCGATTGGGTGGAAATTTCAGGTATAGAAGGAACCATAGTAGAAATTGGACTTAGAAAAACCACTATTAGAACTTTTGATAATTCTTTAGTATTTTTACCAAACTCAACTATCATGGGAACAAATATAAAAAATTGGAGCAAAAGAAAAATAGGACGCCATGTAAAATTATTTATCGGTGTCACTTATGATGCAAGACCTGAGCAACTTGAACAATGTGTAGAAGATATAAGATATTTATTAGCTACTAGTCCTTTGATAGCCCAAGTTGATGATAGTGCGTTAAATCATGGTGGAACACGCGCTAGATACAGACAAAATTTAGTTTCAGTAAATGACTTAGAAGGGTATAAAAATAACACTTATGTGGCTGTGAGTGGTTTTGGTGCAAGTTCTATTGATATAGAAGTATATTTTTATACCAAAGCAGTAGATGCAGGTGGTTTTAGAGAGGCAAGACAAAGTATTCTGCTTGAGTTAATGAAAATTGTTGAAAGAAATAAACTCAGCTTTGCTTTTCCTTCGCAAAGTCTTTATATAGAAAAAATCAATAAAGAAGACAAAGAAGAGCTATTATCTTAATAAGCTCTTCTTTGATTATCGCATTCAACTATAATTTTTTCAGCGATGATAATACTTCCATTTTTACTGCCTTTAATTTTAACAAGGCTTCCTTTTTTTAAATCTTGTACATTAGCTTGTTTTTTATTGCTTCCAAAAATTCCACAACCATAAACATCAATACGTGTTTGGGGTAAAATTGTGATGATTAAATTATTATCAAAACTTGTTTGAATGCTTATTGTGTGAGCTGTGGTATTTTTTAAGATGCCTTGAATTTTATAAGCAAATGCAAAAGTGCTAATGCAAACTAGTATAAGAAAAAAACGCATTAAAATAACTCCTTTTTAGGAGTTATTTTGCTTAATAAGCTCTTTTTTTGCATTCGATTTTGATTTCTTTAGCAGTTATATTTTGAACTTGATTTGGTGTTTGTGGATTTGGTGTTGTTTGAGCATAGCCATGGAAAACTTCAGCTTCTATAAAAGTTCCTACTTTTAAATCTCTAAAAGTGCCGTATTTATCCATACCAAAAATACCACAATCATCCATATCAATTTCAGTATTTGGCAGAATTTTTACATTCATTTTTTGACCGTAAGTGGTGTCAATTAAAATGGTTTTTGCACCATCATTTACATCTACTATCACTCCATAAATTCCATCTGCATAAGCAAGACTTGAAAGACCTAAAACTGTTAATAATGTAGCGATTTTCTTTTTCATTTTTTCTCCTTTATTTTTTATGCAAGAATTATATAATTTTTTGAGTGAAGCAAGAGTGAATTTAGATATAATTTAAAAAATTTACTAAAATGAGGTATTTATGAGAGGGTTTTTACATTGTTTTTTTGCATTTTTGCTTGCAAGTTTATTGTTTGCTTGTTCTAAAAATGAAGATAAAAGCTCTGCTATAAGAGCTTATGGTTTTAATGAAAACACGCAAAGTATTTTTATAGAGTTTAATACTAATATTATTAATCAAGAAATAGGCATTATAAAAGAAAGAGAAATTATTGTTAATAATCAAAAGACAAAAGTAAAATATGAGCTTGAAACACCCACAAGATTAAATATTTTTACAGCTTTAAAAGCAAATCGAGCATATGATATTTTTATAGATTTAAATGATATTTTAGCAAATGAAAAAGTGCAATTAAAAGTCCAAACTCCTTTTGAAAAACTAGATATTAAAGGATATTTTCAAAATATTTCAAATGATGCAAGTGTATTGCTTTTAAATATTCAAAGTTTTTATACTCTTAATAAAGATGAATTGTTAAAAGCTATTAAAATTACTGCACAAGAAAAAGAAATTCAAATAGATAAAATCATTATCCAAGGTGATATAGCAAGTATATATTCTAAAGCACTAAGTATCAAAAATACTAATACCAATGTAAAAGTAGTTTTTGATAAAGAAATTTTAGGTTTAGAGAAAAATATAGATTTAGAGTATATTTTGCTTGCAAAGAGCGAATTTGTTTTTCAAAATGCAAATATAGTTAATAAAAACATAGAATTGCTTTTTTCTCAAAATATTTCACAAGATCAGAATTTAAAAGAATTGATTTTTATTACCCCAGAAGTAGATTTTAAGGCATTAGCTTTTGGAAATAAAATCAAGCTTACAGGTAATTTTTCTCCAAATAAAACTTATGAAATTCAACTTGCTCAAGGGATTAAAAGCGCTGATGAAATTAGTACAAAAGAAAATTATAAAACTCAAGTAAGTTTAAAAGACTATGAGCCTGCTATAAGTTTTACAAATCAAGGGGTATTTTTATCTAGCAAAGCGAGTAAAAAAATAGCTTTTAAGAGTATGAATATTAAAAAAGTTCGTTTGGAAGTTCATCAAGTATTTTCAAATAACTTAAGCGAATATTTAAGATATAAAAATCTTCAAGGTGCTAAAAATTTAAGCGATTATGATAGTGATATTTTTTCAGAGAGTGATTATACTAGTGAAATAGTGTTAAAAAAAGACTTTGATATAAAAAATACCAAAAATCAATGGCAAGAAAATGAGATCGTATTAGATGGTTTAAAAGATTTAAGCGGTGTGTTTATAGTCAAGCTTTATTTTAAAGAAGAAGATGTTGATTATGTTTTTGATGAGGGAATGGAGAGTTGGAAAAAATATAGATTTTTTAACCAAAAAGCAAAAGTAAGCAAGAACTTAATTTTTTCAGATATAGCTTTGATTGCTCAAAATTTAAATAAAAAGCTTTTTGTAGATGTGAGAGATTTTACCACGCAAAAGGCTTTAGGTGAGGTTAAGGTTGATGTTATTAGCAAAAGTAATCAAGTTTTAGCTTCTAAAATGAGTGATGATAATGGTTTGGCTGTTTTTGATGATATTGATGAATCAAAAGCTTTATTTATCATTGCTTCAAAAGATAAACAAGCTTCTATCTTGCGCTTAAGTTCACCTTTATTATATGATGGTTTTGATGTTGATGGTTTTGATTTAACTTCTCAAAATAAAGTATTTATTTACACAGAAAGAGGGGTTTATAGACCAGGTGATGATATCCATTTAACTATGGTTGCAAGAAATGATAAAGGAGTTGTTAATCATCCAATATTTTTAAGTTTTTTTGACCCACGCAATAAAAAGCTTTTGGATAAAATCAAGCTTGAACCTTTAAGTAATGGAACTTTTTATAAAAAGATTTCACTTGATCAACAAGCTTTAAGTGGAGTGTATTTAGCTAGAGTAGAATTTGCAAATATGGTTTTTGATAAAGAAATTTTAGTACAAAATATAGTGTCAAATCGTATAAAAGTATCCATGCAAGCTCCAAAAAGTATAAAAGAAAATGAAAAATTAGATTTTAATATTAGCTCAAAATATCTTTTTGGAACACCAGCAAGTAATTTACAATATCAAGCTGATTTATTTGTAAGTAAAAAAGAATATAAAAATTTAAAATACCCAGAATATATTTTTTCAAATCCTAGTGTTTTAGTACAAAAATATCAAGATAATTTAAAAGGTATGTTAGATGAAAATGGCTTTACAAAGCAAGAATTTACTTTAAATGACTTTTTAAAAAATACCCCATATAATTTAGAAGCTAGCATAAGGGCTAGGGTTTTTGAAAAAGGTTCAAGATCGGTTGAAGCGCTTGTGAATTCACAAGTGATATTGCATGAGTATTTTGTAGGTATTAAGCGTTTAAAAAATCACTATTTAAGCTCGGGTTCTATTATCAATTTTGAAGCCATTGTGAGTGATTTAGATGAGAATTTGATAGCAAATAGGGAAATTAAATATACTATTTATGCAAATGATTATTCTTGGTGGTGGGATTATGATAATTATGATGATTTTTTAAAATCACTCAAAAAAGATAAAAACACACAAATCATTACTCAAGGAAGTATTTTAAGTAAGGATAAACCGGTTAAAATAGAATTTGATCCAAAAGAATATAATGGTGAAATGTTCATAGAACTTGAAGATGTACAAAGTAAAACAAGCACAGGAGAGTTTTTTTATATTAGTAGTTTTGGTGCGCCAAGTAATGCTGATATAGTGAGTTCTTTAAAAATAAAAAGCGATAAAAAAGAATACAAGCCAAATGAAACAGCTTTTATAGAATTTGAAAGTGTTAAGGGTGCAAAAGCTATTGTTACTTTAAATGATAATGCAAAGGTTTTAAAACGCTTTGTGATAGATACGCATGAAGATATTACAAAGGTTGAAATTCCTATTCTTAAAGAATATATGCCAAATGTTTATGTGAGCGTGATTTTACTTCAAGATTATGATCAATACACTAATGATAGAGCCTTAAGACTTTTTGGTGTGGTGCCTTTAAATGTAGTAGATGAGCAAAGTAAAATTGAACTTGATTTAAAAGTACCGGATAAAATCATGCCAAAACAAGATTTTGAAGTAGAAATTCAAAGTAAAAACAAGCAAAGTTATACTTATACTGTAGCTATTGTAGATGAGGGCTTGCTTGATGTGAATGCTTTTAAAACCCCAGATATTTGGGGGTATTTTTACCAAAAAACACGCTTTAACATGAGTATATATGATACCTATGATAAAATCATTGCTAAAAATATTTCTAATGCTTCCAAGGTATTAACTACGGGCGGTGATGTTTTCTTAGAAAGTAGAGCAAATAAAAGCAAAAATGATGAAAAAGCAAGACGCTTTAAACCTGTTGTATTGTTTCAAGAGCCAGTACAAAGTGATGAAAATGGTTATGCAAAATTAAAATTTAATATGCCATCATACTTAGGTTCGGTTAGAGTTATGGCAGTGGCAAACAACTTAGCAGGTTTTGGTAGTGCTTCTAAAGATATCCAAGTTAGCGCACCTGCTGTAATGCTTGAAACTTTGCCAAGGGCTTTAAGGCTTGATGATGAGTTTAAGTTTTTGGTGCAAGTATTTAAAGTAGATGATGATGTAAAAAATGCAAAACTTAAATTAAAAACAAAAAATTCACTCATAAATTTTGAAAAAGATGAAATTTTAATTGACTTTGGTAATGAAAAAAGCAAAGATATTTATGTTAATGCAAAAGCAAATTCAAACAAGCTTGGAGTAGAAGAAATAGAGTTAAGTTTAAATGCAAAAGATTACACCTATACTCAAAATACTCAAATTGACATAAAAGCGCTAAATACCATTACTTATGAGGGTAAATCTTTTAAAATTCCTGCAAATACTTCTATGGAGTTTAAAATCACACAAGATTATATTAATCCAGTGGCGTTTTTAAGTGTGAGTTCTAAGCCTATTTTAAATATAAATCATAGATTAAAATACTTGCAAAATTATCCTTATGGATGTATAGAACAAAGCACTTCAGCAGTTTTACCACAACTTTTTTTACAAAAACTTGATCAAGGAGCAAATGAGCAAAAAAATATTAACAATATCAATGCATTGTTAAGTAAATACGCAAATTTCCAAACTGCTAATGGTGGCTTTGCTTATTGGCAAGGACTTAAAGATTCTGATGCTTGGGGAAGTAATTATGCGGGTATGTTTATGATTTTGGCTAAAGAAAGAGGCTATTATGTGAGTGAGGGTATGTTTAAAGCATGGCTTGATTATCAAAAACGCTATGTTTTAAAAGCTCAAACAAATAAAGAAATTAGAATAAATTCTTTATATCTTTTAGCCTTAGCTAAAGAGCCAAATTTAAGCATAATGAATGCTATTTATGAAGATAGTGCTTATTTACAAAGCTTAAACAATACAAGTCTTTGGCAACTTAGTGCAGCTTATAAATTAGCAGGTTTTGATGGGGTAGCTTTAAATATAGCTAAAAATTTAAGCACAAAGCCTGATGAAAAAGCTAATTATACTCACACCTATGGATCTTTTCTAAGAGATGAAGCTATTATTGCAAATGCGTATAAAATAATCTATGGTAAAGATAATGATGAATTATTAGATGATATTAAAAAAACTTTAGAAAGCCAAGCTTGGCTTAGTACTCAAAGCACAGGTTATGCTTTATATGCTTTGGCAAATAGTTTTAGTGATGAAAACTCTAAAACTATCAATACAAGAGTAAAAATTAATGGTGAGGATAAAAAGCTCAATACAACTTTTTCTAAATTTGAGTTTAATCAAGGCAGCGCTTTGATAGAAGCTAAAGAAGATACTTATGTACATTTTGGGGTAGAGGGTATTAAAAAAGGTATTGCCGAGCCTTTTGCGCAGCGTATGTATATAGAAAGAAGTTTTTATGATGAAAATGGAAATGAAATAGATGAAAGTGCTATAAAAAGTTCTCAAATTTTTTATATGAAATTAAAAATATCAAATAAAAATTATCCAGGCGCTTCTAATATAGCTTTAACTCAAATTTTACCAAGTGGATGGGAGATAGTGCATGATCTTTTAGATGATGAAACTCCTGATTTTGTGAAAAATTCTTATTATGATTTTGTCGATATAAGAGATGATAAAATCATGTATTTCTTTCCTTTATATTCTGATGAATCAAGAGAATTTTTTGTGAAATTAAGTGCTGTTACTCCAGGTGTTTATACTTTGAGTGGAGCTTATGCTGAGGCAATGTATGATAATGCTTATAAAGCTTTAAGTGAGAGTAAAAGAGTCAAAGTGGTGCAGTGAAAATCAAAATAAGCCTTGCAATATGCTTTTTAAGCCTATGTTTTTACATAGGCTTAGTTTATTTTAGTTTTGATAGCAAGGATTTATTTAAAGGCACTTATAGCAAGGTTTTACTTGATAAAAACAAAGAAATTCTTAGTGTATTTTTAGATGCTAATGAACAATGGCACTTAGAGAGTGATTTTATACCACAAAAATTAAAAAGTGCAGTTATTTTGTATGAAGATAAAAATTTTTATTCTCATTATGGAGTAGATTTTTTAGCACTTATAAGAGCTTTTATAAATAATCTTTTTTCAAGTAAAAGAAGTGGTGCAAGTACGATTTCTATGCAAACAATCAAACTTCTAGAGCAAAATAAACGTACATATTTTAATAAATTTAACGAAATCATCAAAGCTGTTGCTTTAGAAAGTGCTTATGAAAAAGATGAAATTCTAAAGCTTTATTTAAACAATGCCTCTTATGGAGGAAATTTAGTAGGTGTTGCAAGTGCGGGGTTGTTTTATTTTGAAAAAGATTTAAAAGATCTTACTTGGAGTGAAGCAGCCTTGCTTGCTGTGCTTCCTAATAATCCAGGTTTGATTAATCTTGAAAAAAACAAAGATAAACTTTTAAAAAAACGCAATGCTTTGCTTGATAGGCTTTTTGAAAAGGGATATTTTTCTAAAGATATTTTAACTCTTGCAAAGGCTGAAAAACTTCCTAGTTTTAAAGCAAGAAAAAACTTAGCTCCACATTTAGCGCGTAGACTTTTAACTGATAAAGAAAAAATTGTTTCTAGTATAGATAAAAAAATTCAAATCAAATTTGAAGAAAAAGCTAAAGAATATTCTTACAAATTAGAACAAAAGGGTATAAAAAATTTAGCTATATTATTAGCAGATACCAAAACAAATAAAGTTTTAGCTTATGTAGGATCTAATGATTTTTATGATTTTGCAAGTTTTGGTCAAGTTGATGGGGTGATGGCAAAGCGTAGTGTGGGTTCAACCTTAAAACCTTTGCTTTTTGCTTTTGCCATAGATAAGGGGCTTGTAGTGCCTGAGTCTTTAATGCTTGATGTGCCTACATATTTTTCTAATTTTGCCCCGCAAAATGCAAATAAAAAATATCATGGCCTTATTAGCGCAAAAGAATCTTTGCAAAAATCACTTAATATCCCTTTTGTAAGCTTACTTGCAGAATATGGGCATGAGAAGTTTTTTTATAAGCTCAAAGATATTTTAGATTTTGAAGATGAAAATTTTAAAAAATACGGACTTTCTTTGATTTTAGGTACAAAAGAATTTAGCTTAGAAGATATGGTAAAAATTTATCTAGGGCTTGGAAATTATGGAAATTTTAAAGAACTTTTATATGAAGAAAATGCATTTACTGAAGAAGATAAAAAGCTTATTAGTGATGGAGCAAGCTTTTTAACCTTACAAACCTTAAAGGATTTAGATAGAGCAGGTTTAAGACAATATGATTTTAATACCATCGTTTCTTGGAAAACAGGCACAAGTTATGGGAGAAAAGATGCCTGGGCTATAGGAACTTCTCCTAAATATACTTTAGGAGTGTGGGTTGGAAATTTTAATGGCGAAGCAAATGCAAATTTATATGGTGTAAATATAGCAGGAGAGTTGTTTTTTGAGCTTTTAGCCTTACTTGAGGGAGTTAATTTAGAATTTGAAAAACCTAGTGATTTGGTTACTATAAAGATAGATAATCAAACAGGATATAGATATGATTATAAATTTGATTTTAAAGAGGTGCTTTACCCACAAAGTGCAAATGTTTTAAGGACTTCACCATTTTTAAAAGAAGTTTTTATGTATAAAAACAAAGAAATTGATTCTTTAGATGAAAATTTCATCCATGCAAAGAAAAAGATTATATTAAATTTACCTTCTAATGCACAAGCGTTTTTTGCAAAAGAAAGGCAAAATTTGCAAAATTATAATCAAAATTTAAAAATTATTTATCCATTAGATAATCTTAATATCATTTTACCAAAAGATTTAAAAGGTTCACAAAAATTATTAATAAAGCTTACAAATCCTAGAAAAGAAAAGCTTTTTTGGTATTTAAATCAAGAGCTAATTTTCGAAGGTAAGGAAGAATCTTTGGCCTTAAATTTAAAAAAAGGTAAATATACTCTTAATATTATTAGTGAAAATGGACAAAGTGATTTTGTAACTTTTAATATATTTTAAATATAAATAGTAAAAAATACTAACTAAAAATCCATTACCCCCCCCCCTATTTTATAGTATTTTAAGCGATAAAAAATAAAAGTAATTATAATTCTTATAAAATAAATAAAAATAAAATAATTTTTTATATTTTTTTAATAAAAATTATTTATAATAACAAGAATATTTTACCACTTAATATCTAAGGAGAGAAAATGCGAAATTGGAGTCTTGGTGCAAAAATTGTCTTCGTGGCAATTATTACTGTTATTTTAATTTTGAGTGCTTTGTCTTTGCTTATTATTAACAGATCTACTGCTATTTTAAACACGCAGATAGAAAATACACTTACAGCTTCTGTACATCGCTATGGAAATCAAGCTGAAGCAAGTATCAAGTCTTTATTTGTAAGTGCTATTGGTACTCAAAGAACATTAAACAATCTTATTTCAGAAGGTGCTATAAACCCAAAAAGGATAGAAAATATTCTAGGGGAAGCTATTGATGCAAACCATGATGTATCTTATGGTTATTATTATTTGCAAGATGGTTCTGTATATAAAAATTTAGGTGTTGATACAAAATACTTTACAAATAATAATGAATTTATGGTTTTGATGAAAGATAATGACGCAAACAATGCTGGCGGTATGCAAACTATAGCAGCGAGTGAAGAAATAGCTTCAACACAAGCTATTAAAAATTTAATGGGTGGTGATAAGCTTTATTTTGGTGAACCAAGATGGTATAACATCCAAGGTAATAAATTTTTAGGACTTAATGTAGCTGCACCTATTGTAAATAAAGAAGGCAAGGCAATAGGTGTTGTTGGTATGCTTTATGATCTTAAACCTATTGCAGATTTTTTAAATGATCCATCAAGATCAATTTATCAAGGAGCAAGAAGGATTTTAATAGCAAGCAACGGTGTCATAGCTACACATCCAAATGCAGATTTTGTTACGAAGAAAATTACGGATGTTAATAAAAATGCAGCTCATGTGATAGAAGCTCAAAAAACTATCCATGCAGGAGCTATTGATTATATAGCAGATGATGGTAGTGAATATCATGGAGCTATAAGGGTGTTTGAAGTGTGGCCAAATACTGGAATTCATTGGGCTATGTTGGCTGTTGTGCCTAATGAATCTGTGTATGCACCAATCGTAGATCTTAGAAATATCATCTTGGTAAGTTCTGTTATAGCGGTTATTTTTATCGTGATTGCAATCAGTGTTTCTGTAAAAAGAATTGTTTCTGTTAGAGTACAAAGACTTCAAAGTCATTTAATGAAATTTTTTAGATACCTAAATCATGAGGTTGCAACAGTAGAAGTTTTAAAACCTAGATATAATGATGAAATAGGCAAAATGGCTGGTGTGATTAATGATAATGTCCAGTATATTCAAACTTGCTTAGAAAAAGATGACATTACTGTGCAAAATATTTTAGAAGTTTCTTGTGAAATAGAAAAAGGATATTTCACTCAAAGAATAGAGGCAAATCCTGTAAATCCAAAACTTGTAGAATTAAAAGAAGTATTAAACAAAATGCTTGAGGATATGGAATTAAAAATAGGTAGGGATTTAAATGAAATAGAAAGAGTTTTTGCAAGTTTTAAAAATCTTGATTTTTCCGATAAGCTTGAAAATGCAGAAGGTGAGATAGAAAAATCACTTAATGCAGTAGGTGCAGAGATTAGAAAAATGCTTCAAGCTTCACTAAGTCAAGGTGAAATGCTTCAAACTAAAGCTGATGCTTTAAAAGAGAGTGTTTTAAAACTTAATGATGGTGCGCAAAAACAAGCTGATTCTTTACAAGAAAGCGCAGCTGCAGTTGAAGAAATGAGTGCTTCTATGAATGCAGTAGCGGCAAGAACTGAAGAGGTTATTAAGCAAAGTAGTGATATCAAAGATGTAACCGATGTTATTAGAGATATTGCAGATCAAATTAACCTGCTTGCATTAAATGCAGCTATTGAAGCTGCACGTGCTGGTGAACATGGACGTGGCTTTGCTGTTGTTGCTGATGAAGTTAGAAATCTAGCAGAAAGAACTCAAAAGTCTTTAGGTGAGATTGAAGCTAATACTAATATCTTAGTTCAATCTATTAATGAAATGGGTGAGAGTATTAAGGAGCAAGCTTTAGGAATTTCACAAATTAATCAATCTGTTTCAGTAATTGATGGTTTAACTAAAGAAAACTCACAAATTGCTCATGCGACTAATTCTGTAGCTAATGAAGTTGATTCTATGTCAGCTGATATTGTAGCAGAGGTTAGAAGAAAGAAATTCTAAAAAACTACCCTTTAAAGGGTAGTTTAATTTATAAAATATTCTTGAATTTTATTTTTATCTTCAAAAGCCATACTTTGGAAAATTTTATCTTTAAAGCCTATTTTGTATTTTGTATTATTTTGAGTTTTAGCATAAGTTAGTGCTATGCTTAGAGCAAGTTCAAGATCTTGTGGATTGATGTTTTCATCCACCAAAGAATAAGCACCTATTAAATCAAAAAGTCTTAATTCTTCGTATTTTTGAGTTTTTAATTCTTTTAAAAATTGATTTTCTAGCTCATTTCTACCTACTATCATTTTAGAGCCATTTGGAAGTCTTAAGTGGCGTCCGTATTTTAAAAGTTGAGCGTCATTAACTTGCATATTTTTATCAAATTTAATGAAATCTTTGATTTTATTAGAAAAGCTCTCAAGTGTAAGCAAACATCCACCGCCTGGACTTTCAAAATCTTCAAAACCAAATTTGGCAGCTAGTTCAAGTTGTCTTTTTCTACTTCTTCCGTTGATGTTTTCTAACTTTTCTCTATCAACCCAACCCTCACGCTCAGGTTTAGTTAAAGGTAAATTTTTAGCGCACATTGGACGCAAGATTAAATCTTCTTCATCAAGTGCTAGTTTTTTAACCTTAGCCATAGCATCATTTCTTTGACTCATAGGGCGTTGACCAACTACTTCTCCTGTGATGATAAAACTTGCATTTTCATCTTTTAACATTGAAAGAGCAGTTTTAAACATAAAAGCATGACAATCTATACAAGGATTAAAATGCTTTCCATATCCATATTGAGGGTTAAATAAAACTTCTTGCAAATATGCATTTCTTACATCTATCATTTCAAAACTAGCCCCTGCCATAGCAGCGCGTTTTGCCATGAGTTCGCTTTTATCGCTTGTGCCACCAAAGCCTATGTTTATATTTAAAGCTTTTACTTCTATACCTTGAGAGCTTATGAGTTTTATAGCAAGCATAGAATCAAGCCCACCACTAAAAAGTGCTAATGCTTTCATTTTTTCCTTTCGAAATTTTTGGCATATTGTAATGAATATTTTTTAATTTTTGTGCAAGTTTTTATTTAAAAAACTTCTTCTTCAAAGTTATAATGAATTGCTTTTTTATCTTTGATATTTTTTTGTAGTCTATTTAAAAATAATTCCAAGCTTTCCTCATCATCTAAAAAATGCACGCTTTTTAAAACTTCTATCAAGTGATTAAAAAAAACTTCATCATTTTGATAGCTTTTTTTGATTTTTTCTAAATTTTGATTGAGTAAATTATAAATTTGTTTTTTAAAGGCTTGTTTTAAATTTAAACTTTTTAATTTATTAAAATATGCAAGGTTGATCTTGCAAATAGCATATAAAAATTCTTCTAAATTGCTTAAGTTTTTGATATTTTCAAATTCATAAAGTTCTCTTATACTAGGATCTTCAAAGTTCTTTTGCTCTAAAATAGCTTTAGTAATATCTTGGTGTAAAAAATATTCTTTTGCGCTTAAAAGCTTAAAAAGCCCTATGGTTTCATTATTTTCATATAAAAATTTCAAAAGCTCTAACTCGCTTATATTGTTGATTTTACTTTGTTTTATAGGATTAATGAAGCTTATTTTTCTTGTATTTTTAGAAAGTTTAATATCATTAATATTTACACCCAAAAGATTTGCTACCAAGGTAGTGTAGGAATTTGCTATTAAAGGTTCAAGGTTAAAAGTATATTTTTGTACCTCTTCTAAAGCCTTTTGTTTGCTAAGTGCTGAGTTTAAATCACAACTTGCAATCAAGCTTCTTATATAAAATTCTCCAAGTTCTATACCTTTTTCTAAAATATTAAAAAGTAATTTTTCTTGATGGCTTGCTACAAGTTCAGCCGGATCTTTTCCACCTTCTATTAAGACTACTTTTCCATCAATTTTTGCTAAACTTAGCAAATGTGCCGAACGCACAGCTGCATTAAGTCCTGCATTATCATTGTCAAAACACAAAATTACTCTTGCTTCAAATCGTTTGATTAAAGGTATATGATGTTCTCCTAAAGCAGTTCCCAAAACCGCCACAGCATTTTTAAATCCTGCTTTATGAAAGGCTATAGCATCCATATAGCCCTCACAAATTATCATTTCTTTTTGTTTATAAATGGCATCTTTTGCTAAATTGAGTGCATAAAAAACGCGTGATTTATCAAAAAGTTTGCTTTGGGGAGAATTAACATATTTTGCCATATTTGTTTCATCTAAAGTTCTACCACCAAAGCCTATAAGCAAATTTTTATGATCATAAATACTAAAAGTAATGCGGTTGATAAAACTTGCATAAGCGCCATTTTCATTTTGTTTTATCGCACCTACCTCTAAAGCTTCTTCTTGAGTGATTTGCTCATTTTGTAGCAGTCTTAGTGTTTCATTGGAACTTGGCGCAAAGCCTAGTTCAAAGGTTCTGATATCCTCATCATTTAAGCCTCTTTTATAAAGATAAGCTAAAGCTTCTTTGTTTTTAGCTAGGTTTTGTTTGTAAAAAGCATTAAGAGTAGGCAAGATATGAATGATGGATTTTTTATTATCTTGTTTTTGCGAGATATAAGTAAGTGAAAAATTACTCCATGAAGCAACTTTTTCCACCGCTTCAACGAAGTTTAATTTCTCATAATCCATTACAAATTTAAAAACATTACCCCCAGCCTTGCATGCAAAACAATGATAAAACCCTTTAATAGAATTAATATGCATACTAGGATTTTTATCATCATGAAAAGGACAAACGCAAACATAGCTTGAGCCTTGTTTTTTTACTTCAACATAATGAGCTATGATATCAACAATATCTGTTTTTTGTAAAAGTTGTTCTATACTTGCTTGTTCTATCATCTTTAAACCTTAAAGAAAATTATATAAGCATTTAGCTATAATTGTTATAAATTTGAAAATTAAGTTGTAAGGTTATGGATTTTTTCTTTGTAGAATACCGCGATCCTTTATTTGGTCTTATTGTTTTGACTGCTTTGGTTTTTATCATAGCTAGCTCACATTATATATGGCGTATTTTTGCAAGTAAAGACCAAAAAAGCAAACTTGATCGTTTTGTAAAAAAATTTGAAATTAATTCCACACACCAACAAATTTTAAAAAATGCTAATTTAAGTATAGAAAATTTAAATTTCTTAGCTCAAATTTTTACCAAAAGTGGTGAATTTGAAAAAGCTGTGGGGATTTATCTCATAGCTTTGCAAAAAGCAAATGAAGCAAGCCAAAAAGAATTTATCTTTTTTTCACTAGCACAAGTTTATCTAAAAGCAGGATTTTTAGAGCGTAGTGTAGAAGCTTTGTTAAATGCCTTAAAAATTAAAGCACGCAATAAAGAAAGCTTAAAACTTTTAAAAATTGTTTATTTAAAACTCAAAGATTATGACAAGGTTTTAGATGTTTTAGAGTGTTTGTTTGAGCTAGGAGAAAATATATATGCAGAAAAAGCCTTGATAAAAGCTTTAAAAATTCAAGCAAGTTCTAAAGAGCAAGAACAAAAACTAAAAGAAATTTTAGCTTTGAGCAAGGATAATGAGTATATTTTAAGACTTTGCTTTTTGCATTATAAAGATAAACTTACTCAAATGCCTCAATTTGAAAATGTCATTGATTTGCTTAATGAATGCAAAAGTCCGCTTAATCTTGAAGATGAAAAATACCATGAGTTTTTTTATGCAAAAAATTTAAGCACAAAAGCTATTCCTATCAAAAATCATAAACTAAAAATTTTAAAAATTTTAAACGATAATAAGCTAAGTGCAAATCTTAGCTTTACTTATGTGTGTAATAATTGTAAAAATCAAAGTCCTTTGTTTTTTTATCATTGTCCATTTTGTTATGAATTTGGAAAATGTGAGATTTATTATGAGGTAAAAGCTTGAAAAATATTGAAATTTATACTGATGGTTCTTGCTTAAACAACCCTGGCTTTGGAGGGTGGGCTTATGTTTTAACTTATAAAAATCATCAAAAAGAACAAAGTGGGGCGTGTGAGAATACAACAAACAACCGCATGGAATTAATGGCTATTATAGAGGCTTTAAAAGCTTTAAAAGAACCATGTGAGGTAAAGTTATACACAGATTCAAATTTAATGGTACAAAGTATTAATGAATGGCTTGAAGGTTGGGTAAAAAAAGATTTTAAGGGTAAAAAAAATATTGATCTTTGGAAAGAGTATTTAAATGTAGCTAAAGATCATAAAATAACTGCTTTTTGGATCAAAGCGCACAATGGCCATGAATTAAATGAGCGTTGTGATGAGCTAGCAAGAAATGCAGCCTTAAAGCTCCAAGAAGAAAGGTCAATAAATGCTTAAAAAACTCCAAGAAAGATTAAGTTATCATTTTAAAAATGAGCAATTGCTCATCGAAGCTTTGACACATAAAAGCTATAAAAAGCCTTATAATAACGAAAGATTAGAGTTTTTGGGTGATGCTGTGATGGATTTAGTAGTAGGGGAGTTTTTGTTTTTTAAATTCCAAAAAGATTCAGAAGGAAACCTTTCTAAGCTTAGGGCAGCTTTGGTAAATGAAAAATCTTTTGCAACCTTAGCACAAAAACTTGATCTTGGAGCATGTATTTTTATGTCTATTGCAGAAGAAAATAATGATGGACGCAATAAACCTTCTATACTTTCTGATGCCTTTGAAGCTTTAATGGGGGCTTTGTATTTAGAAATAGGTTTTGAAAAAACTAAAAACATAGCATTAAATTTACTCAATGAAGTTTATCCGCATATTGATACACAAAGTTTATTTAAAGACTATAAAACAAGACTTCAAGAAATTACGCAGGCAAATATGGCAGGCACACCTGAGTATATTGTAGTAAAGGCTTTTGGGCCTGATCATAAAAAGCAATTTGAAATCGCAGTGAAAATTCAAGGCATAGAAGTAGCAAGATCTACAGCAGGTAGTAAAAAAGAAGCCCAACAACAATGTGCTAAAATCGCACTTGAGAAATTAGGAAAACTATGAATAGCTTTGGAGTAAGATTTAAATTTACAAGCTTTGGCGAATCTCATGGTCAAGCTATAGGTTGTATAATAGATGGTATGCCAGCAGGGGTGAAGTTTGATTTTGATTTTTTACAAGAAATGCTAGATAAAAGAAAGCCAGGTCAAAATAAATTTAGCACTCCTAGAAAAGAAGAAGATAAAGCTCAAGTTTTAAGTGGGGTTTTTGAGGGTTATACAACAGGAACTCCTATAAGTGTTTTGGTGTATAATGAAAATACACGCTCAAAAGATTATGAAAAAGATGTATTTCGTCCTGCACATGCTGATTTTACTTATTATCATAAATATGGCATTAGAGATTATAGAGGCGGTGGAAGAGCTAGTGCTAGAGAAAGTGTAGCAAGAGCAGCAGCAGGTGCTGTGGCACAAATGCTTTTAAAAGAATTTGATATAGAGATAATGAGCGGGGTTTTTGGAATAGGAAATATTGATAGCAAACTTAGTAATGATGAGTTTGATTTTGATTATGCTAAAAATAGTGAAGTTTATGCTTTAGATAAAAATTTAGAGCAAAGTTTTAAAGATGAAATTTTAAAAGCTAAAAAGGCAAAAAACAGCATAGGTGCTAGAGTTTTTACTAGAGTGAAAAACCCTATCAAAGGCTTAGGCGAGCCTTTGTATGATAAGCTTGATTCTAAACTTGCTCATGCGATTATGGGGGTAAATGCGGTTAAGGCTATAGAAATAGGAAGTGGTTTTCAAAGTAGTTATATATATGGAAGTCAAAATAATGATGAACTAAAAGATGGGGTGTTTTTAAGCAATCATAGCGGTGGGATCTTAGGCGGAATTTCTAATGGGGACTTTATCGATATAAAAACATATTTTAAGCCAACTCCTTCTATATTTTTACCCCAACAAACGCAAAATACTCAAGGAGAAAATGTTATACATGAGTTAAAAGGCAGACATGATCCTTGTGTGGGTATAAGAGGCAGTGTTGTGGTAAATGCTATGGTAGCAATTTGCATGGCTGATGCTTTGCTTTTAAATGCAAGCTCAAATTTGCAAAATTTACAACGAGTTTATGGAAAAAACAAATAAAAATTTAATACTTATTTAGATATGATGATAAAATATCTTTAAAAAGGGAGAAATATGAAAAAAAATATTGTGTTTTTTGAAGTTAGAGGTGGTAGCGATAAAGGTGAAGATGGCCATAGAAAAGATACTATGCCTATGGTAAATGCCTTAAAAGAACAAGGTTGGAATGCTGAGGTTATCTTTTTTGAAGTAGAAAAAAAAGATGAAATTTATGAATATGTAAAAAACAATGCTGATGCTTATGTTTCTAGAATTAATCCTGGAAATTTAAAAGAAGAAAACGAGTATTTTGATATGCTTAGAAAACTTTGTGCAAATGGTGTTATAGGTATGCCTCATCCTGATGCGATGATAGGATATGGCGCTAAAGATGCGCTTACCAAGCTTAATAAAACGGCTTTAGTACCTGAAGATACTTATGCGTATTATGATATCAAAACTTTTAAAGAAAGTTTTCCAAAAACTTTAGCAAAGGGTGAGAGGGTTTTAAAACAAAATCGTGGCTCAACGGGTGAGGGAATTTGGCGTGTGAGATTGATAGATGAGTTACCAGCGGGGACGACAAGTGTGCCATTAAATGCAAAAATCAAATGCACAGAAGCAAAAGATAATCACACAGAAGAAAGAGAGCTTGGTGAGTTTATGGATTTTTGTGAGCAATACATTATAGGTGATAATGGTATGCTTGTAGATATGACTTTCTTACCGCGTATCAAAGAAGGTGAAATTAGAATTTTAATGCTTTATCATACTCCAATTTATGTTGTGCATAAAAAGCCTGCAGAAGGTGCTGATGCATTCTCTGCAACACTTTTTTCAGGTGCAAAATATAGATATGATGAGCCAAAAGATTGGCAAGGATTGGTTGATTGGTTTTTAGCAACCTTACCTGAAATTCGTTCAAAACTTGGAAATTATGATATTCCTTTGATTTGGACTGCTGATTTTATCTTAGATACAGATGAAAATGGTAAAGATAAATATGTTTTAGGTGAGATTAATTGCTCTTGCGTAGGATTTACTTCTCCTGCTGAATTTGTTGAGCCTATTGCTAAAAAAGTAGCTCAAAATATCATTGATATCGTAAGTAAAAATTAACCCTTGTTTTAACAAGGGTTTTTTGAAAACTCATTATGCTTTTAACTATACTTTATATTATCGGAATTACTGTTGATGCAATGACAGGAGCTATTGCTGCGGGAAGACATAAAATGGATCTTTTTGGAGTGATATTTATAGCTTTGGTAACAGCTATTGGCGGAGGTTCTATTAGAGATATTTTGCTTGATCATCATCCGCTAACTTGGATTAAAACTCCCGAATACGTGATTTTAATTTGTGTTGCAGCTATGATTACAACAAAAATTGCCAAATATGTTATAAGGCTTGAAAAACTTTTTTTGATTTTAGATGCTATAGGTTTGGTTGTTTTTAGTGTTTTAGGTGCACAAATTGCAATACAAATGGGGTATGGTTTTATAGTGGCTGTGAGTTCAGCTGTGATTACTGGTGTGTTTGGTGGGATATTAAGAGATATATTGTGTGCTAGAATACCACTTGTATTTCAAAAAGAAATTTATGCGGGTGTTGCTATATTAACAGGGGCTTTGTATTATATATTGTATATTTTAGGCGTAGATGAGTTGTGGGTAATTCTTGCTTCATTGATTGTAGGAACCATAGCAAGACTTTTGGCTATATATTATGGTTTAAGTTTGCCTATATTTTCTTTTAAGGATGGAGAGAATAAAGAAAGTTAAAATTCTATCTTATAAATTCTTAAAGGATAAGCCTTATTATCCATAGTATTTTCATAAAATCTTACAAGCTTGTCAGTAGGTAAATTTATTTATATTTTTTACTTTTAGAATATTTATTTGATGTATTGGTTGTAAATTAAGCTTAGTTATGGAAAATTACTATTTTTGATATTTTTGTAATTAGAAGTTAAAAAGTGGTGACCCATACGAGACTCGAACTCGTGTTACCGCCGTGAAAGGGCGATGTCCTAACCGCTAGACGAATGGGCCAAATATTAAATAAGAAATGAAATTATATCTTATTTAATTTAAAAAAAACTTAATTATTTTACAAAGCGCAGATAAAAATAGCCAAATACACCTGAAGCTAAGGAAGCTAGTAAAATAGCAAAATTATCCACAAAATTAAATATATCACTTACTTCATAGGCAAGGGCGTCTATAAAAAAGCTCATGGTAAAACCTATGCCTGTGAGTATGCAAACTCCATAGAGTTGTTTAAAATTAGCATCTTTTGGTAGTTTTGCAAGTTTAAATTTAATTGCCATATAAGCAAAGCTAAATACACCTAGTTGTTTTCCAACAAACAAGCCTAAGAAAATCCCTACACTTACACCGCTAAATAGCATATGTACTTCAATTTTTGAAAGATCAACCCCTGCATTGGCAAAAGCAAAAAGTGGTAGTATTATAAAAGCTATCCAAAATTTTAAACCATGCTCGATTTCTTCTAATAAAGCATGGTTGTTTTTTGTATATATAGGTATAAATAAAGCTGTGATGATGCCTGCTAAAGTTGCATGCACTCCACTTTTTAATACACTAAGCCAAAGTAATGCTCCAAGTATATAATAAAATGATTTCCTTTCATTGCCCAAGCGATTAAGTAAAAATAGACCCACAATGCAGCAAAAGGCAACAAAAAAGGCTAAAGTTGAAAGTTCTCCTGTATAAAAAATAGCAATGATTAAAATAGCTCCTACATCATCAAAAATCGCTAAAGATACTAAGAATATTTTTAAAGAACTTGGTATGCGTTGTTTTAGCATTGTAAGTATAACTAGGGCAAATGCAGTATCAGTTGCCGTTGGTATAGCCCAACCTTTTAAAACATAAGCATCATTAAAATTGATAGCACAAAATATCAAAGCAGGCACAACTATACCGCCTATAGCAGCCATTAAGGGTAGGGTAATATTACTAAGAGTTTTAAACTCTCCTTGAACAAATTCTTTTTTTAATTCAAGTCCTATGGCAAAGAAAAAGATTGCAATAAGACCATCATTAATCCACAATAAAGAAGGCTTAAAAAGTTCCCAAGCGCCTACTTTTACACCCATTTCTACACTTAAAAAATCCATATAATGTTGTCCATAAGGACTATTTTTAAGTAGCAAGGCAAAGATCGTTGCTAATAAAAGCAATAATCCTCCTAAAATTTCAAGTGATAAAAAGTTTTGGAAACTTCTTAATTTCATTTTTTAAAACTATAAATAAGTTTTAAGTAAACATATCCAACTATAGCGCTTAATAATGAAGCTACTAAAATTGCAAGTTTGTCTGAATACGCAAAAATGTCACTATTTTGATAAGCTAGGCCATCTATAAAAAAGCTCATGGTAAAACCTATACCTGTGAGTATACAAACCCCGTAAAGTTGTTTGAAATTAACATTTTGTGGAAGTTTTGCTAGTCCTAGTTTTATACTAATATATGAAAATAAAAATACTCCAATTTGTTTTCCTAAAAATAATCCTAAAATAATACCTAAGCTAACCGAAGAAAACATAAAACTTGGATCCATATCTTTTAAATCAACTCCCGCATTTGCAAAAGCAAAAATAGGCAAGATGAAATAACTCACCCAAGGTGCTAAGTCGTGTTCTATTTCTTTTAAAAAAGACTCACCGCTTTTTGTTTGAAGTGGTATAAATAAAGCAGTAATCACACCTGCCAAAGTTGCATGCACCCCACTTTTTAACATGCTTATCCAAAATACTATAGCTATGATGATATAAAAAGATTTTTTAGTAACATGGAAGTGATTTAACAAATAAAGCGCTAGAATACACACTAAAGCAGCAATCATAGCAAAAACTGAAAGTTCGCTTGTATAAAATAAAGCAATTACAATAATCGCGCCTAAATCATCAAAAATAGCTAAAGAAAGTAAGAATAATTTTAAAGAAGTAGGTACTCTTTTGCCTAAAAGCATTAAAATACCAACCGCAAAAGCTACATCAGTAGCCGTTGGTATAGCCCAGCCTTGTAAAGCAAAAGGATCCTTATAGTTAAAAAACGCAAAAATCAAAGCAGGCACTATCATACCGCCAAGTGCAGCAAATACAGGTAAAGACATAGCCTTTATACTATTGAGTTGCCCTCTTGTTACTTCATATTTTAATTCAAGTCCTATGGCAAAGAAAAAGATTGCAATAAGTCCATCATTAATCCATAAAAGTAAAGGTTTGAAAATTTCTAAACTTCCAGCTTGAAAGCCAAAAGGAATATTTAAAAAGTTAGTATATTGATCCGTTAAAGAACTATTTTGTAAAATGAGTGCAAGTACGGTAAAAAATATTAGTAAAACACCAGGAAAAGTTTCACTTTTAACAAAGGTTTGAAGTCTTTGCATAAATAGCCTTTTCAAATTTTTATTAACGTGTTATTTTAACATAAAAAGGCTTGAAATTTAAAGTTTAAGCAGAAAAACTGCTTAAACAGGTATAACGCGTATATTTGGACTAAGTTCTTCTTGTAAGATATTTTCTATAGCATATAAGGTTGCACCACTCCCACTTGAACAGCCGCTACATGCTCCAAGATAACGTATATATATATCTATATTTTTATTGTCACTTTTTTGGATATCAATTACTTCTAAATCTCCACCATCACCATGTAGCATAGGACGCACATCGCTATCTAAAACAGCCTCTACTGCTTTTAGTTGTTTAACCATGGTCATATCATCAAAAGCAATATCTGTTTTACTTTGATCTTTTAGCTTTTCTCTTTCCATTTCAGCCCTAGTTTCAGCTAAAATATCTACAAGATAATAATCTTTTTTCTCATGTCCTCCAGGCTTAACACAAGATTTACAAAAAGCACCTGCTTTGGTAAATTGCGTTATTTCTTCTACTGTATGTAAATCATTTAGTTTAATTACTTCTTTAATGGTTCCAAGGCTTACTCTAGCACACTCACAAACTATGATTTGATCTTCAAAATCCTCAGGATTAACACCTTTATAATGCGCCGCAGCTTGTTTGATAACATCATAAGCCATAACTGAACAGTGCATTTTTTGCGGTGGAACTGCAGGAGTTTCAGGGTTATCTCTCATAGCAAATTCAACATCTAAATTTGTAATTTTTACAGCCTCATCTACAGTTTTACCTATACAAAGATCAACCATAGTATCACTACTTGCTATTGCTGTACCACAGCCAAAGCTTTTAAATTTAGCATCAATGATTTTATCAGTTTTTTCATCCACTAGCCAATAAAGCCTAACCGCATCGCCACAGCTTTCAGCTCCAAAATCTGCAACAATAAGTTTTGCATTTGCTTTTTGTGCATCTTCTTGTGTAAATTCGCCCATATGTTGAGGGTTATTCATTCTATCTTGTACTTTTTGAGAATACTCATCCCAAATTGATCCGCCAATTAAATTATTCTTTGCCATTTTTTATCCTTTAAATATTTTCAGGCTTATATGCATAAGTACTTGAGATTGCTCTAAGTCTTTGCGTTGCTTTTTTTATTTGCTCTGCTGCATAATCAATTTCATCTTCTGTGTTAAATCTTGATAAAGAAAGTCTTAGAGCAGTATGAGCTAAATCGTTTTCAGCACCAATTGCCTCCATGATAGGATTGCTCTCAAGTGCTTCGCTAGCACAGGCTGAACCGGTGCTTGCTGCTATACCATTTTTGTTTAAATCCCAAAGCATAGCCTCGCCTTCTACGCCTTTAACGCTTGCTAAGATGGTATTAGGAACCCTTCTTGATCTATCTCCAACTACACTTGTATCAGGCATAGCTAAAATTAAATCTTCTAATTTATCTCTTAATCTTCTAATGTGTGAGTTTTCAAAATCAAGCATAGTATTTGCAATTCTTAAAGCTTCTGCCATTGCTATAATATATGGCACATTTAAAGTTCCGCTTCTTCTACCACCCATATGCTCACCACCATGTAAAAGCGGAGTTAATTCTATATCTTTTTTAATATAAAGTCCACCTACACCTTTTGGTCCATGGAATTTATGTGCAGAAAATGAAGCAAAATCAACTCCAGCTTTTGCAAAATTAACCTTGATTTTCCCAACAGCTTGAGTTGCATCAGTATGAAATAATGCTCCATATTCATGAGCAATTTGAGCCATTTCTTCTATAGGAAAAATCATACCAGTTTCATTATTTGCCCACATAATGCTTACTAGGGCAGTTTTATCTGAAATAGCTTCTTTTAGATCTTTTACACTAGAAACACCCTCATGATCAACGCCAAGTTCTATGACTTTTACTCCTAAAGATTTTAAAAACATAGCACTAGCTGCTACTGCAGGATGTTCTACACTAGAAATAATTACTTCATTTTTATCGCTATTTAAAATTCTATCAAAATACACACCTTTTAATACCCAGTTGATACTCTCTGTGGCACAGGAAGTGATAATGATGTCATCTAAATCGCTTGCCCCAAGTCCTGCATAAAGTTTATCCATAGCTTCTTTTAAAGCAGGGTGAGTTGCACTACCCCATTGATGAAGGCTGTTTGGATTACCATAATGTTCTTTTAAAAAAGGTTTCATAAGCTCATAAGCTTCTGGTGCAAGTTGTGTTGTTGCATTATTGTCTAAATATACTTTCAAAATTACACTCCTTTAATTAGGATAATTTTTATCTTTTTTGTTAATATACACTAAAATGTTAAATTTAACATTAAACTAAATGGATTTCACTTGTGTAAAATTTTTTATTATTTTAGCACAAGTTAAGCCATTGCATTTAAATATGAGTGTAAAATTTTATTAATGCTTGCTTGTCTTTTGCGATTTTCTAAAAATTGAGTATCTAAAAGTTCTTTTTGAGTATTAATTTTTTCAAGGTCTATATTAGAATCATTTTGATTAAACTCTTTTTTTAAAGCTTCAAAATCTTTGCTAATTTGCTCACTATAAAGACTATAAATAGAACTTGAATTAGCAAATTCTTGCATGTTGATACTGTGTTGATAGTTAATGTATTGTTGAAAGAAAACTGAAAGTTTATCTTCTGTGGTGTTGTTTTTATCTACTCCATTGATATATAAATATAAATCAAAACTCATTTTTTCTTTATTGCTTTCACTTAGATAATCTTGCATACTCATTTGACCTCTCATGAGTTTTTGAAAATTTACATTAGAAGACATATCTAACTCAATAGGAGTTAAAAAGAAATTAGCCTTTTGATTATTTTGTTCTTTTAAATCATGATAAATATAATTAAGCAATAATCCACTTTTAGAAACTTCGCCTTGTCGGTTTAGATAAGGTCTTATGATAGGATTACTAGCCGTGTTTTCAATGCTCGCATTGAATGCAAAGTCTCCTATTTTGTTATCAAGCATTAAGGTATTTAGATTTTTATTTGCTTCTTTTGCATTTTGTAAACTTTTGGCATTTTCATAAACTTTTAAAATTTTTCCTTCATAAGTATAGCTATAACCTTGATTTAATTCTGAAATTTGCGCTTTACTTAAAAAATTATTATCATTTTTTTGAAATTCATGATTGATGGCTTTTAGTGTATTATGATAAGTGTTTAAAAGTCTTGGTAAGTCTATTTTGTTATAGTTTAAATTTTCATCAAGCTTTATAAGTTGTTTTGAAATTTCTCTTATATTTTTTATATTAATATCATAATCAAGAGGCAAAGCAGCCGTTTTATTAAGATCTTTTTCAAAAAAACCTTGCTCGTTGATTCTAAAACCAAATTCGCTTGCATAGCTTACTTCATAATCTAAATTAGAACCTTTTATATCAAGTAAATCACTTTTAATATTGGTATTTTCTTTTTTTTCTTCCGCGTGTCCAGTCTTTGCAAAAGGATAATTTGCAAAATTCTGATACGGATTGACATTAGAATTTACAAACATAACTCTTCTCTTCAAAAATATTGCTTAGCCTTAAAAAAGCAAAAGCTATGCCAAAATTTTTGAATCGAAGAGAAAAATTAAGCGTAAATGTCAAGCAATCCTGAACTAGTGCTAGGAGTAGTAGTTGGAGCAGGGTTTGCATTTACGCCTTCAAGTACTTGCATTACTGCATTTTCATTGGCTTCTATGGTTTTTTTCATCATAGTAGTTGCAATGTTAAGCATTAAACTTGCTTGGTTGTTAGTAACTTCGCCCATAACATACTCCTTTTGTTTGGATTAGTAGTATTATCGGCAAAGTTTGGTTAATATTAAGCTATATTATAAATTTTTGATAAGTAGTGATTGTGAGTGTTTTCTTTTGCTTCAAGCATATCGATATAGTTTTTAAACTCATCCATATCTTTAAAAAGATTTTTCATGGTAGTGTTAATTTCGCTAGAAAAATTTTGAAGATTGCTTTGTGTTTTTAAATATCTTTCTATTTGATAAATTCTAGCGATTTCTCTTTCATACTCATCTTGAGTTATTCTTTTTGCACTAAATTCTGCATTTAGTATTTTTTTATCATTGATAATAAATGATTTTTTTTGATTGTTGATTTTAAATTCAACGATAAATTCTTCTTTTGAATTAATAATTTTTAAGTATTTTAATTTAGCTTTATTTTCTAATAAAAGATAGCTTATACACTCTAAAAACATATGTGTAAAAATTTCTCTTTCAAAGATATTTTGACAAATATCGGTGTATTTTAAACCCAAGCTTTGTTGATGATCTAAAAAAGCTATATTTGACATGATCCATCCTTTTTTCATGACTTTTTATCATAAAAAAGCAAAAATCATTCCAATTATTGTGTATCAATCATTTTTAGCATATTGATAGTATCTTCAAATTCAAAACTTTCTTCAGGATTTTGACTAAGAAATTGTTGCATAAAGTCTTTTTTAGCGATAGCCTGATCAAGTTCTTTATCAGTGCCTTTTTGATAAGCACCAATTCTAAGTAAAACCTCATTTTCTTTAAGCAAAGAATTTAAACGTTTAAATTTTCTAGCAGCTAGTTTGTGTTCATCACTAATAATATCACCCATAACCCTTGAGGCTGAATTTTGTATATTTATAGGTGGATAAATTCCAAAGTCAGTAAGTTCGCGACTAAGCACTATATGCCCATCAAGTATTGATCTGCTTTGATCAGCTATTGGATCACTCATATCATCTCCATCAACTAACACGGTAAAAAAAGCTGTTATAGTGCCTTTACCTTCTTCTTTTCCTGCGCGCTCCATAAGCTGAGGTAAAAGACTTAAAACGCTTGGTGGATAGCCTTTTGTCGTAGGTGGTTCACCTAGAGCTAGGCCTATTTCTCTTTGAGCCATAGCAAAACGCGTTACACTATCCATGATAAATAATACATCTTTACCTTGTTCTTTAAAATACTCAGCCACACTCATAGCGCAAAATGCTCCGTATTTTCTCATCAGCGCACTATTATCACTTGTTGCAACGATGATGACAGTATCATCAAGTTTACCACCAAGATTTTTTTGTATAAATTCAGGAATTTCTCTACCACGCTCCCCTATTAAAGCTATCACTTTAATAGGAGCTTTGGAATTTTTTACTATCATGCCCATAAGGGTTGATTTACCAACCCCACTTCCTGCAAAAATCCCAAGCTTTTGTCCTACCCCACAAGTTAAAAGCGCATCTATTGTTTTAACTCCTACTGGAAAGACTTCCTCTATCAAACCTCGTTTCATTGCATCAATAGGTGCACGCATAATAGGCATAAATTTACTTGCCTCAATAGGTCCTTTACCATCTTTTGGTCGCATAAAAGGATCAACCACCCTTCCTAAAAGTTCATCACTAACTCCTATTTGCATACCCGCATCATTAATAAAAGCACGATCGCCTATTTTAAAACCTTCCACAAAGCCAAAAGGACTTAAATAGCTTAAATTCTCATCTACTTCTACCACCATAGCCATAGCTTCTTTACTCTCATCTTCACTAGAAACTATTTTAATGATATCACCTATGCTAGTTTTTAATCCATTTATTTCTATACTAGTGCTTGAAATTTTAGTAATTTGTCCAAAAACACTGGCAAGATTTTGTGAAACAATTTTACTACGAAGTTTTTCTAAACCCATTAAAATCTAACCTGTTTTGCTGAGTTAATTAAGGTAAAAAATTCTTTTCTTGTTTTTTCGCTTTTTAAAAAGCTACCTCTTAATGCTGAAGTACTAGTAGTAGAATTTGCCTTTTGTACTCCACGCATTTCAACACACATATGTCTTGCTTCAATAACTACCCCAACGCCTTTTGCACCTACATGTTCCATTAAAGCTTCTGCGATTTGCTCTGTAAGTTGTTCTTGAATTTGTAAGCGTCTTGCAAAAACTTCTACAAGGCGTGGGATTTTACTAAGTCCTACGACTTTTTTATCTGGTATATACGCAACATGCACGCGCCCAAAAAAAGGCAAAAGATGATGTTCACAAAGACTATAAAATTCTATATCTCTTACTAAAACCATTTCATTGTTTGAGCTTTCAAATAAGGCATCATTTAGTATTTGTTTTGGATCTTGTTTATAACCGCTACTTAAAAATTCAAAAGCCTTAAAAACTCTTGTAGGAGTTTTTAAAAGCCCTTCTCTTTGTGGATTTTCCCCGATAATTTCTAACATATTTTTTACTGATTGTTCAAATTTTTCTTGCATTTTTTCTCCATCAAAAATTAAAATTTTAACATATTTTTATTTTTATATAAAGTGATAAGGAAAATTTTGGTATATTATCAAAAAATTTTATTTAAAAAGGGAAAATATTATGGAAGTTACAGCAAAACTAATTGATTTTGCAAATGCAAATGCTACTGTGAAAATTGCTCAAGGAGCTATTAAAGCAGAAGTTGAAAAATTAGCTAAAAAAGCGTCTAAAACTATGAAAATGGATGGTTTTAGAGCAGGAAAAGTTCCTGTTGCTGCTATACTTAAAAGATATGAAAAAGAGCTTACAAGAGATGCGGAGCAAGATCTTTTAAGAAATGCTGTAGATGGTGCTTTAAAAGAAGTTCAAAAAGAGACTAAAGATTTAGTAGGTGAGCCATATTTTGAAAAATTTGATAGAAAAGATGGTGCTATTGAGGCTCAAATGGTATTATCTTTTAGACCGGAAGTAAAATTAGATGGATATGAAGAACTAATTCCAACTTATAATACACCAAAAGTAACTCAAAAAGAAATTGATGCAAAAAAAGAAGAATTATTAAAAAGATTTGCTACTCCTGAAGCGATTAAAGAAGCAAGAGCTTTAAAAGAAGGCGATTTTGCTAAATTTGATTTTGAAGGTTTTGTTGATGGTAAAGCTTTTGAAGGTGGAAAAGCTCAAAATTATGTTTTAGAAATTGGTTCAAAACAATTCATACCAGGATTTGAAGAAGGTATGATTGGTTTAAAAGCAGGTGAGGAAAAAGATATTAATGTAACTTTTCCAAAAGAATATGGTGCAGCGCATTTAGCAGGAAAAGATGCGGTATTTAAAGTAAAAATTCATGAAATTCAAGAACTTAAATTACCTGAGTTAAATGAAGAGCTTTTAAAAAGCTTGTTACCTGAAGAAAAAGAACCAAGTGTTGAAAAATTAGATGCAAAATTAAAAGAACAACTAAAAAATGAAAAAATCTTTAAACTTATCAATGATGAGCTTAAAAATCAATTTGCAGAAGCTTTGGTAGCTAAGTTTGACTTTGTTTTACCAAGAAATATAGTAGAGCAAGAAACAGATATGCAATTTAGAAGCTCTTTGAGAACTTTAAGCGAAGAAGAATTAAAAGAATTTAAAGATGAGGCTAAATATAAAGAAAAAAGAGAAAGTTTTAAAGAAGATGCACAAAAAAGCGTAAAATTAACTTTCATTATAGACGAGCTAGCAAAACTTAGAAATATTACAGTAAGCGATCAAGAATTAATCCAAGCGATTTATTTTGAAGCTTATAGATATGGTTTTAACCCGCAAGAACATTTAGATAATTACAAAAAACAAGGTGCATTGCCTGCTATTAAAATGTCTTTAATCGAAGAAAAACTTTTTGCTGATATTTTCAAAAAAAATGACAAAAAGAAAACTGAAAAAGAAAGTGAAAAATAATGAGCTCATACATACCTTATGTGGTTGAAAAAACAAGCAGAGGCGAAAGAAGTTATGATATTTATTCAAGACTTTTAAAAGATAGAATTATCATGCTAAGTGGCGAGATCAATGATGATCTTGCTGCTTCTATTGTAGCTCAGCTTTTGTTTTTAGAGGCTGAAGATCCTCAAAAAGATATTTATCTTTATATTAACTCACCAGGTGGGGTTGTAACCAGTGGATTTAGTATTTATGATACGATGAATTATATTAAAGCTGATGTAAGTACTATTTGTATTGGTCAAGCTGCTTCAATGGGTGCATTTTTGCTTAGTTGTGGTGCTCCAGGGAAAAGATTTGCTCTGCCAAATTCAAGAATTATGATCCATCAACCACTAGGTGGTGCAAGAGGGCAAGCAACTGATATAGAAATTCAAGCAAAAGAAATTCTAAGATTAAAAGCGATTTTAAATGATATTTTGGCTAAAAACACCAAACAAAAACTCTCTAAAATAGAAAAAGACACTGATAGAGACTTTTTTATGAGTGCTGTAGAAGCTAAGGAATATGGCTTAATCGATAAGGTTTTGGAAAAAAGTTTTAAATAAGGAAAAGCATAGCAATGTTAGATGATGATTTATTTGCTGATTTAAATTTAAGTAGTGATCCAACTCCAGCCAAAGAAGCTCCAAAAATTCAAAAAATTAGTGGAGGTGAATTTGAAAAATTTGCAAAGTCTATTTTGACTGAGCTTGTAAAAGATAATATACCTCCAACACCAACTAATTACGGAGTTTATTTTCAAAAAATGCTTGAAGAACGTCCGGTAGCTTTTAAGAAAAAAGTTAGCGAGATTATGGAATTTGAGCAAAATGATGATGGTATCAAACGTGCAAATATAGAACAAGAAATCAAAAAAAGTTTTAGTTCTACTTCGGCATTATTGCAATACATTGCTATGATTTATAGACATCTTGAAACAGTTAAAGATATGTTAAGAAGACGTAATTCAGAACTTGCTATTAGTACAGGAAATTTAGCTGTTTCTAATGTAATTCACGCTCTTGAAGCAGATCTTTCAAGATTTTCTAGTATTTTAGATAAATATTCAGATGAGATTAAAGAAAGTTTTGATGAGGTTAGACAAACTTATAAACATATAGAAGAGCAAAGTGATTTTGACTCTAAATTTGGAGTTTATAATAAAAAATATTTTTTAGAAAATTTAGAAAAAAGCATTGAAAGTAATGCAAAATATAATTATCATACTTCCTTAATATTTTTTAGAGTAAAAGAAGAAATTCTTGAGCAAACTTATACTCAAAAAGAAAAAAATGCTTTTTTAAAAGGTGTGTGTAGAATTTTTAGTAAAAATGTCTCTTCAAGCGATATAGTAGCCCATTGTGGAAACAATATTTTTGCTATGATGATTTCTCATACAAATTTAGAAAAAGCACAAGAAATATGTAATAAAATTTTAGAATCTTTAGAAAATTCAAATTTTTTCCTAGCAGATAAAGAAATAGATGTAGATGTTGAAGTGGCTATAAGTGCTGTTAATCAAGATAGCAAGGGTGAAGAATTAATAGAAAAATGTATTGAAGCTTTAAAAGATTCAGGAAAAAATTTAGAACCCTTTATAATAGTGGAAAAAGAAAAATGATAAGAAAGATAATTACCTATCCTAATCCAAGATTATTTTTAGAGTCAAAAAAAGTAGAAAATTTTGATAAAGATTTACATATACTTCTAGATGATATGTATGAAACAATGATAGCTAATAAGGGCGTAGGCTTGGCTGCTATTCAAGTTGATGTGCCAATTAGAGCTTTGCTTGTAGATATTGGTGATGAAGAAGGTGAGCAAAAAGAAGATAAACAAACTCTTTTAGAAATTATTAATCCTATTATAACACCTTTAGATGATGAAAAAATTTCTTGTAACGAGGGTTGTTTAAGCATACCAGGTTTTTATGAAGATGTAATGCGCTATAAAAATATACAACTTGATTATCAAGATAGATTTGGCAAGCCACAAAGTTTGCAAGCACATGATTTTTTAGCAGTGGCTATTCAACATGAAGTTGATCATCTTGATGGGCATTTATTTATAGAAAAACTTTCTTTTTTAAAACGCCAAAAATTTGATAAAGACTTTAAGAAAAAATCCAAAAAGACCAAATGAAAAAACTAAAATGTGCAAGTTTTTCTACAGAGCTTGATATTATCGATGTAGAATCAACTTTCACAAGAGGTTTGCCAGGTTTTAGTATAGTGGGTCTTGCAAATTCTACCATCAAAGAAAGCACAGAAAGAGTTAAGGCAACTTTACTAAGTCAAAATTTCAATTTCCCAGCTCAAAAAATCACTATCAATCTTAGTCCATCAGATATCCCTAAAAATGGCTCTCATTTTGATTTGGCTATTGCGATTTTGATTTTATTTCAAAAAGAAAATTTAGATGACTTTTTTGTTTTTGGAGAACTTGGTTTAGATGGGAGTATTAAAAGTACTGCTAGTTTATTTTCTATCTTGCTTTTTTTAAGTGCAAAAGTACAAAATGCCAAAGTAGTAGTACCAAAAGCTATAGCACAAAAAGCTTCGATGATACCCAACTTAACAATCTATGCTTTGGAAAATTTAGCTCAAGCTATGGATTTTTTTAAAGAAAAAAATTATGAAAATTATCATATAAATAATGCTCATCCTTTATTTGAAAATGCCATAGAAATTAATAATCAAAAATATATAAAAAATTCTACTTACCCTTATGATTTTAAAGAAGTTAAGAGTCAAGAAAATGCTAAATTTGCTTGTATAATAGCAGCTTTGGGTATGCATAATATTTTATTTGAAGGTAGTCCAGGTAGTGGTAAAAGTATGTGTGCTAAAAGACTTCCTTTCATCATGCCACCACAAAGTTTGAAAGAAATTTTAGCTCAAAATGCCTATAAGTCATTAAATTCTTTAGACGATGATTTTAGTGCTAGTAGGGTTTTTAGAAGTCCTCATCATACAAGTACTAGGGCTAGTATTTTTGGTGGAGGAACCAAAAATGCCAAGATAGGAGAAATAGCACTTGCAAATGGAGGGGTTTTGTTTTTTGATGAGTTTCCCCATTTTTCAAAACAAATTATAGAAAGTTTAAGAGAGCCGCTAGAGGATTTTAAAATTCTTATTTCAAGAGTTAATACCAAGGTGATTTATGAAACTAAATTTTTATTTGCTTGTGCGCAAAATCCTTGTCCTTGTGGAAATTTATTTTCTAAAAATCTTGCATGTCGTTGCCAAGAGATAGAAATTAAAAAATACAAAAATAAAATTTCATCTCCTATTTTAGATAGGATCGATCTTTATGTAGCTATGGATGAAATTTCGCATGAAGATAAAACAAGTTTAAGCTCTGAACAGATGAATGAAATGGTTTTTAAAGGATTTTTATTTCAAAAGCAAAGAAAACAAGAAGAATTTAATGCTAAATTAAATGATGAACAGCTGAAGCAATTTTGTATTTTAGATTCTACTGCGAATGAAATTTTGCAAAAGGCTATAAATTCATATAATCTCTCTCAAAGAGGGGTAAATAAAACCGTAAAAGTAGCAAGAACCATTGCAGATTTAGAGCAAAGTGAGTTGATCTTAAAAACTCATATTTTAAAAGCATTAAGTTTTAGAATGAGAACTACATAGGAGAAAAAATGGATAACAAAAGTGTGGCGATCTTTATTGATGCAGAAAATATTCCTTCAAAATATGCAAAATCTATTTTTGATATCGCCTCTGATTATGGAGAAATTGTTATAAAACGAATTTATGGAGATTGGACACAAAAAAATATACAAAATTGGAAAGAACAAATCGCACAATATTCTATCATCGCTATGCAACAATTTAATTTTATAGCTAATAAAAACTCAAGTGATATGTACTTAATCACTGAGATTATGAGTTTTTTTTATGAAAAAGATATTGATATTTTTGTCATTGTTTCAAGTGATAGTGATTATACTAGTTTAATCCAAAGACTTAAAGAAGGCAAAAAGCAAGTTATAGGTATGGGTTTAAAACAAGCTGTAAAATCTTATGTGAATTCTTTTAGTGAATTTTTTTATTTAGATCAAGATGAATCCAAAGAAAAAGTATTAAGCACTAAAGAATATATCAAAGATTTAATCAATATCACAGAAGCTTTAATAGAAGAAAAAGGCCGTGCTGAATATGCTCAAATTCGCACTAATATGAATAGAAAACACGCAAATTTTATCCCTCAAAATTTTGGTTTTAAAAATTTTAGAGCATTGGTAAAAGAGTTTTTACCACAAATGAAACAATTTAAAGAAGGTAATGAAAAAAATATTTATTTTCTTATTGAAAAAACAAAGGCTTAAAAATGGAAAATATCTTGATAGCCTTTTTAGTTGTTGTAATTTTGGCTTTTATATGGTACGTGTTTAAAAGTCAAAAAGAAAAAGCAAAATTAGAGTTTTTAAACCAAAGTAATATAGCTTTGCAAAATCAACTTGCTAATTTAGAGTTTGAAAAAACTACACTCATAGAAAAAAATTCCAAACTTTTAGATGAAAAAATATTATATTTGTCTAAAAATGAGGCTTTAGAAGCAAAATTAGCTCAAAAAGAACAAACCCAGCAAGAACTTTTAAATATACATTTAAAAGAGCGTGCGAATTTAAAAGAAGAATATACCCAAACTTTAATAAAACTAGAAGAAAAATACAAGCAAAGCTTAGTAGAATTAAAACAAGAATTAGAACAAAATTTACAAAAACAAAATGCTAGTATTTTAAACCAAAACAAACTTATGCTTAATGAAGATACAAAAAAAATCTTAGAAGAAATTTTCTTGCCTGTGAAAAAAAGCGTTAAAGAATACAATGAAAGACTAAATTCAAATGAAGTTAGTCTTAAAACTCATATTGATAATATGTTTAAATTTAGCCAAAATATGACAGAAAATGCAGATAAGTTAGCTAAAATTTTAAAGGGCGATAAAAAAATTCGTGGCAATTTTGCAGAATTGCAACTAAAATCAGTTTTAGAAAATAGTGGTTTGGTAGAGGGCGTGCAGTATAAATTGCAAGAGAGATTTCAAGATGAGGGTAAAACCTATATTCCTGATGCGGTTGTGTTTTTAGATAAACAAAAAAGTATAATCATAGATGCAAAATTTTCTTTGCCAAGTGATTTTGCTTTTGAAGATATTAGTCAAAATACCTGCCTTGATTTAGCTTATAATCTAAAATCAAGAATTGATGAGTTAGCCAAAAAGCCTTATATGCAGTATGACAAACACACTTATGAATTTGTTTTGCTTTTTATACCTTATCAAAATATCTTAGATTTGATTTTAAATGTAGATCTTGAAATTTATCAATACGCTTATAAAAAAAAGGTTTATTTAACCACACCAAACACTCTTTTTATGGCACTGAATACGATAAATATTTCATGGAAAAATATACAAAGTAATGAAAATATCCTAAAAGCTTTTGATGAGCTTGGCAAATTTCATGATAAATTTGCAGGTGTTTTAGATGATTTTGAAAAAATCAAAGAAAATATCAAAAGATTAAACTCAAATGTAGATAATATGCAAACAAAGCTTACTCATGGAAGTGGAAATATCGCTTCAAGAGTGATAAAGCTTAAAGAGCTAGGCGCTAAAACTCAAAAGCTTATAAAATGTGAGATGAGCGATGAAAGTAGTATTTAAAGATAATATTTCTTATGAAAAAGAGCTCATTGAAAAAGGTTTGGATGAGCTTTTAATGATGGAAAATGCAGGCATAGAGCTTGCAAATTTGATTAAGAAAAAAAGTAAAAACATAAAAAATGCTAAAATTTTATTCTTGCTTGGTACTGGTGGAAATGGAGCTGATGGACTTGTGGCTATAAGGCATTTAAAAAAAGCTTTTGCTTATGTTATGCCATATAAAAAAAGTACAATGTTTATCAAGCAAGAGCAAATTTTAAAAAATATAGGTTTTAAATTTTTAAAAAAAGAACCTAAATTTAAAGATTTTGACATCATAGTTGATTGTATTTTTGGGAGTGGTTTAAATAAAGCTTTAGATGAAAATTTACAAAGAATTTTTAAAAAAATTGCTAAAAGTAAGGCTTTAAAAATAGCTTGTGATATTTCTAGCGGACTTGGACAAGAACTATGTTTTAAGGCTGATTACACTCTTTGCATGGGAGTGATTAAAGAAATTTTATTAGAAGATTTTGCAAAAGAATTTGTAGGCAAAATTAAAATTGCGAATTTGGGTTTAAAACCTTATATGCAAAATACTTCAAGCTTTTTACTAGAAAAAAAAGATTTAAAACTCATTACAAAAAAGGCTAACTCAAATAAAGGTGATTTTGGCCATGTTTATATTTTTGCCAATAAAAGTGCAGGTACTTTAGCTGGACTTGGTGCTTTGGAGTTTGGGGCAGGGCTTGTGTCTTTGGTGGCTAAAGAAAGCTTTTCGCCTTTGGTTATGCTAAAAGATGATATTGAAGGCAAAATAAATGCAGCTGCTATAGGTATGGGACTTGATGATTTAAGTATTTTAAAAGATGAAAGATTAAAAAATATTCCTTTAGTCTTAGATGCAAATTGCTTTCAAAGTGAAAATTTACTTTCTTATCTTAATAGAGAAGATGTTGTTTTAACTCCTCATCCTAAAGAGTTTTCTATGCTTTTAAAACTTTGTTTTAATGAGGATGTAAGTGTAGAAGAAATTCAAAACAAACGCTTTTTTTATGCAAGAAAATTTAGTTCTAAATTCCAATGTGCTTTGGTGTTAAAAGGGGCTAACCCCATCATTACTCAAAAAGAAAAACTTTTTGTAGTAAATTGTGGCAATGAAGCTTTGGCAAAAGGTGGAAGTGGGGATGTGTTAAGTGGTATGATAGCGGCTTTACTTGGAGTTAAATTTAATGCTTTAGAAGCTGCTAAAAATGCAGTATTAGCCCATGCTTTGGTGGCTAAAAATTATAAGAAAAATAAAATTAGTTTTGATGCTTTAAAATTAATAAAGGGGTTAAAATGCTTATAAAACTAGCAGTTTTATTTAGTGGTAATGGAAGTAATTTGGAAAATATTTTAGAAAAATTACATAAAAAAACTTTTGGTAAAAATACCTTTGAAGTGGTTTTGTGTGTGTGTAATAAAAAAGAAGCTTATGGCATACAAAGAGCTTTAAAATATAACCTTGATACTAAAATCATAGAACATGAAAAATTTACTTCAAGAGAAGAATTTGATGCAGAATTAGTAAAAATTATAAAAGAAAGTCAAGCAGATTTGACTATCTTAGCAGGATTTATGCGAATTTTAAGTCCTATTTTCACTCAAAATATAAAAGCTATTAATCTTCATCCTTCTTTGCTTCCTTTATTTAAAGGTGCTCATGCTATCAAAGAAAGCTATGAAAGTGATATGAAAGTAGCAGGCATTAGTGTGCATTGGGTTAATGAAGAGCTTGATGGTGGTAAAATCATTGCACAAAAGGCGTTTGAAAAAGCTAAGTTAAGCTTTGAAGAGTTTGAAGATAAAATCCACCAGCTCGAACATACACTTTTACCTGAAACCATTGTAAAAATTTTTGAAAATGATTAATTTTTCATCATTATAATTACGCTTTTTGTTTAAGGATAGTAAATGTTTGAATGGATTTTTAGTGTAGATGCTTGGGTGGTATTGCTTACTCTTACAGCTTTGGAGATTGTACTAGGGATTGATAATATCATTTTTCTAGCGATTTTAGTTTCTAAATTACCACCAGAACATAGAGATAAGGGTAGAATTCTAGGTCTTGCCTTTGCGATGATTACTAGAATTTTATTATTATTATCTTTATTTTGGGTGATGAAGCTTGTCACACCTTTATTTAGTATATTAGGCAATGAAATTTCAGGTAGAGATTTGGTGCTTTTGCTTGGAGGTTTGTTTTTAATAGTTAAGTCTATTAAGGAAATTAAAGAAAGTATAATGCACCAAGAGGAAAGTCAAAGCAATATAAAAATTAGCAATAAACTTTGGGTTGTAGTAGCTGAAATAGCCGTGATAGACATAGTATTTTCTCTTGATAGTGTTATTACTGCTGTGGGCATTGCTCAAGATATAGAGATTATGATTATTGCTGTTATTGTTGCAGTTTTAGTTATGCTTTTTGCTTCTAAACCAATTGCAGATTTTGTGGAAAAATATCCAAGTATTAAAATCTTAGCTTTGGCATTTTTAGTAATGATAGGCTTTGTTTTAGTATGTGAAAGTTTTGATATCCATATAGATAAAGCATATATTTATACAGCTATGGCTTTTTCTTTGATAGTAGAAATTTTAAACATCATTTCGCAAAAAAAACAAACAAATAATTCTTAAAATATTTAGCATTTTTTATGCTAAATATTTTTTTATCTTGACTTTTAATATTTTTTTATGTAGAATAACGCTTTATTTTTGTACATCGGGGTGTAGCGCAGTCTGGTTAGCGCACTTGGTTTGGGACCAAGGGGCCGAAGGTTCGAATCCTTTCACCCCGACCATTTTTATAAATGGTGAGTGTAGCTCAGTCGGTTAGAGCATCAGATTGTGGTCCTGAGGGTCGTGGGTTCGATTCCCATCACTCACCCCATCAGCGCTCGTAGCTCAACTGGATAGAGCGACAGACTTCGGATCTGTAGGTTATGGGTTCGATTCCTATCGGGCGCACCATAAGCCTATTATTATTTTTATTTTTATGCGCTCATAGCTCAGCTGGATAGAGCAACGGCCTTCTAAGCCGTAGGTCAGAGGTTCGAATCCTCTTGAGCGTACCACTTTTGCGGATGTGGTGAAATTGGCAGACACGCCAGACTTAGGATCTGGTGCAGCAATGCGTGAAGGTTCAAGTCCTTTCATCCGCACCACTAATTTAAAATTCTTTTAAGTATTTAAGTTTCGCGATTCATCTTAATCATATTTATAACAATAAGTTAAATTTATAATACTACAAAATTAGGAAGATGCTATGGTAAATATATATCAAGTTAAAATTATTGAAAATTTTTGCAAGGATAAATTTAAAGAAGATACAAGAACAAAAGATTTTTTTCATACCTTTTTGACTCAAAATTTAGAAATTTACACCAATATAGAAGATCAAAAGTATGCCAAAGATACAATATTAATATATAAAATTTTTGATATATGTATTATATGCATAAAAGATGGAGTCTCGGTAAGTCAAGAGTATTGTCAATTTAAAAAAGGTGTGATAGATCATATAGTTGTATATACCGATGAAAATATGAATGATGGTAAAATATCGCAACTATTAAGAGGTAGTTCTACATTAAAAATAGATAAATCAAATTGTTATGATAATCCAGATATTAAAGTTGTGTTTTCAGAAAAAGGCTTTTTATTTCAGGCTAGATTTAATAATTGTGAAAGTAAATTTAACGATACAATGACTATGTTTGCGCTTTCTTTGGCTTATCGTGAGAAAATGGAGTATTATTTGAATTTAACTTCAAGTATTATAGATGAAGAAAATTATCATGATGTTATTGATATTAAAAAAGATTTTTATGTTTTTAATCTAAAGTATTTTTTTAGTAATCCAGTGCACTATAACTACCAACAAAAACATGCAATATGGAAAATTATATTTCAATATTACGATATTTTAGAACAACATCAAGAGCTTAAAATCCAGATAGAAAATCTTGTTGATATTTTGCATATTGAACAAAATCAAGAGGAAGATAAAAAGGAAAAAATAAAAGAGAATAAAAGAAAAAAAATCGAAATGATTTTTTTAATTATCGGTGGTTTTGTTACTTTAGCTTCGTTGGTCAGTGCATACAAAGACGCTATGGAATTATTTGGTTAAAATCATATATTATTTTGGCAAAACAAGCGTTTTAACTTTATAGTTAAATATGTTTTATGCAAAAATTAAAAGCCTTACTAAAATTTTGGAGTTTTTTATCCTCTTACATCTTCTATGTCTATATTATTTTACATTCCTTCCGTTATTT
>NZ_JAKMQQ010000008.1:0-86911 GCF_025771645.1 Campylobacter sp. IFREMER_LSEM_CL2256 | reverse complement strand
TAAGTGTTTTATATTAAAGCTAAATTCAAATTTCTGATATGTTAAATTAGAGTATTAAAACTAATGAAAATCATTAAAAGTAAGATTAACAATATTTTTATTTACTCTGTAGCTAATTTAAATTCTTTGAAAAATTTTATTAGGAAATTGGTTGCGAAGGGGAGATTTGAACTCCCGACCTTCGGGTTATGAGCCCGACGAGCTAACCACTGCTCTACTTCGCGGCATCATATAAAGTGGATGGGGTAAAGGGATTCGAACCCCTGAATGACAGGACCAAAACCTGTTGCCTTACCGCTTGGCGATACCCCAATAAATGAAGTAATTTTTAAATTAAAATTGGTATTATATATTATTTTTTGCATAATGTCAAGAAAAATATTATATAATTTCTTAAAAAATAGAAAAAAGGAGATTGATAGTGGGATATGTTAGTGTAGAACAAGCTATAAAAGAACTTCAAGATGGCAAAATGCTAGTTATGGTAGATGCAGAAGATAGAGAAAATGAGGGAGATTTGATTTTCCCTGCACAATTTAGCTCACAAGAAAAAGTAAATTTTGCCATTACTCATGCAAGAGGTGTGGTGTGTGTAGCATTGAGTGAGAACTTAGCTAAAAAATTTGAACTACCTTTAATGGTGCCTAAAAATACATCAAATCACGAAACAGCTTTTACCATCACTGTCGATGCAAAAAATGCAACAACAGGAGTAAGTGCTTGTGAAAGGGATATGACTATACAAATTTTTGCTGATGATAATGCAAAGGCAAATGATTTTGTGCGTCCTGGACATATTAATCCTTTGATAGCAAAAAAAGGTGGGGTTTTAGAAAGAACAGGTCACACAGAAGGCACGGTGGATTTATGTCGCTTAGCAGGATTAAAAGAAGCATGTGTGATATGTGAGATTGTTAAAGATAATGGAGATATGGCTAGAAGAAGCGATTTGCTTGAGTTTTGCAAAAAACACGATATTAATATGATTACTATTTCAGATTTAATCGAGTATCGTTTAAAAAATGAAAGTTTGATTTCTTTAATCAAAGAAGAAGATAGTATTTTGGCAGGTTTTAAAGCTAAAAAAATGACCTTTAAAGATCATAATAAAAACGAACATATAACTTTTAGTTTTGGCGCTTTGAAAGAATGTGAGAATGTTAAATTTTATCTCAGTGGAAGCGATTTTGAACTTCTAACTTCTAATAAATTCAATGAATTATTAAAGCAAATTGAGTTTTTAAGCCAAAAAGGTGGTGTAATCATTTTCATGAAAAATGAAAAACAAGAAAACACACAATATAAAAATTATGGCATAGGAGCGCAAATTTTAAGGTATTTAAAAATTTCAAAAATCAAACTTCTAAGTCAAAATACCGATAAAGAATTTATAGGTTTAAAAGGTTTTGGGCTTGATATTACAAGCAGTGATTTTAAATCTTAAATTCTAAAAACTTAAACTTATCGCCAAAGTTAAACATCAAATTTTTACTTTGGTTGATAAAGTTTTTATAAATTTGAGGGTTAGTATTTTTAGCGTGTTCGATAATTTCTTCCAAACCAAAGTCAATTAAGGCTTGATTTTGATTTTTATATTCTAACACCTCAAAGCCCTCTTCTTTTAAAACTTGTAAAAAATGATCAAAATTTACATTATATGTAATATCACTTTTAGCAAAAAAATCTTTTAAATTCTCTTCAAAAAGATTATACACTTGGTGATTTTTATACATTCTAATACTAATTTTTTCTTCTTTTTTTGCATAATCAAAACATGCAAAAGTTAATTTTTCACAAGTTTGTTTTAATTTGGATAAAAAAGGTTTATAAGAGATACAAAGCTCACTATTAGTGATAGCATATTTTTCACATTCTTTTAAAAGTTCTTCACTCATAGGCTTAAAAACAATGTTTAAATCATCACCAACATATGCCATTGTTCTATCTTTTATAAGTTCACATGTAAAACAATCAAATAATTCATTAGCATAAAAAAAGGCATTTTTAAAATGACATTCTTCTAAAGAATTATAAATTTTCACGTCTAAATCATACTCATCAAAAAGTTTTTTTTGAACACATCTTAACTTTTCATGCGGCTCTATGACAAAACACTCAATCTGCTCTAAAACATCAGCTCTAAGAGTGTATAAAGCTTGTATGAAATCAAGCATTAAATGCCCTTCATTTGCTCCTATTTCTACAACTTCAACCGGTAAAATTAGCTTTTTATCATCTATAAGTTTTAAAAAATGATTAGCTAAGAGCGCTCCAAAAAGATTTCCCACACTAACTGTGGTATAAAAATCTCCGTTTTTGCCAACACTCACAGCTTGGGAGTAATATTTATCAATCCAATTTTGAAAAAACTCACTAAAAACTATCATTATAAAGCATTAAATTTAGCTATAAAATCAAGTGGGTCAACTTGCACACCATTAACTAAAATTCCAAAATGCAAATGTGGCCCTGTAACCCTACCGCTAGCTCCACTCAAACCTATAAGCTCGCCTTTTTTTACCTTTTGTCCTACTTTTACATTTAGTTTTGATAGATGATAATACTGAGAATAAATCCCATATCCATGGTCAATCACCACTGAATTTCCCGCATAGTAACGATTTGAAGCAATCCTTACAATACCATCATTACTTGCATAAATTTTTGTCCCACTTGCTGCTCTAAAATCAGTTCCGCTATGATAACTTTTAAGAGTATCATTAAACAATCTTGCTTTGCCAAAATCACTTGTAATTTTACTTTCTAAAGGGTATGCAAAACTGCCTTCAAATAAAGCTGTATTAGTATAGGTATTATAAACCTTAATAGCTTCTTGATATTCTTTGCTAATGCGATCAAGTGTTTCTTTAGGTGGATTAACCTTAGAAGCACTAACTTTTAAAAATTCTTTTTTATAATTTCCTTCGCTAAATTTTATATTAATTTCCTCTTTGGAATTATCTTTAAATTCAGCTATTAATTTTCTATCTTTGGGGTTTTTATAAGGCATAGATACACTAACAATAACTTTATTTTTATACTCAAAAAAAGGAAGTTTTTTAGAATTTGAACTAACTTGTAAAAAATTATTTTTATCAAATTCTAAAAAAACTACTTGCCCTTTTACAAGCTCAATCTCTCTAGCTTCTAATGCAAACACCAAAAAACAAAGTAAAAAAAGAATTTTTCTCATATACTAAGCTCTTTAATATCAGCTATTTTTAAAAACTCACGATAAATTGCGCATACTAAAGCTTGACGATTGTTTTTAATATTTTCATCTTTGTCATTAATCATTACTTTATCAAAAAAAGCATCAATTTGCGGTTTGAGCGCAAAAAGGCTTTCTAAAAGCTCTTGGGTATTATTTTCTTTTGTTTTACACTGCATAAAAGCTTGATATAAATCTTTTTCTTCTTGAGTGTTAAACAAATTTTCATTAATTTGAACCTCGCTTAATACTGCAATATTTGCCAAACGCTTAAAAGTAGTAAAATTTTGACTAAAATCTGCCTTATTTGCACTTTGAATCAAAGCTTTAATACAAGAATCAATATAAATAACATCATAAGTTTTAGAGCTAAGCACAGCTTTAACAAAAGAAGCATTTACTTCATAAAAAGTATATAAACGCTCTAAGATAAAATCTAATAAAATTTTCAAATCAAAGCTTTTATACTCACTAGCTATTGCTTCTAAAAATATCTTAAGATCAAAATTTTTATTTAAAGCTAAAATAATTTTTAAAACACCATTTGCTGCTCTTCTTAAAGCGTAAGGATCTTTTGTACCACTTGGGATTTTCCCCATTGAAAAAAGCCCCATAAGTGTATCAAATTTATAAGCTAAAGCTACAATAGAACTAAATTCATTACTTGGCATAGCTGAATTATCACCATTTGGAAGGTATTGTTCTTTAATAGCCAAAGCAAGCTCATCACTCATACCCATAGCTTTAGCATAATAAGAACCCATAATGCCTTGAAGATCAGTAAATTCATACACCATTTGAGTGCTTAGATCAGCTTTTGAGTATTCTATAGCTTTTAAAATTTCATCTTTTTGAGTATTAACAAAAACCTCACAAAGCTTAGCGGCGATTTTTTTCTCTCTGATGATTTTATCTTTTAAGGTTCCAAGTCCTTCAAGATAGATCATTTGGCTTATTTTATCATTATTTAAGCCCTGCGCTAAGTCATTTTTCCAAAAAAACATCGCATCACTTAATCTTGCTCTTAAAACTCTTTCATTTCCATTAATGATTTTAGAATAATCTTTACAAACTGCATTAGAAACTACGATAAAATGATTGCTTAAAGTATTGTTTTTAAATACTGCAAAATAGCGTTGATTTTCTCTCATGGAAGTGATAATTACCTCACTTGGGATTTCTAAATACTCTTTTTCAAAATGCCCTAATAATGCTTTTGGATACTCTGTGATAGCTACAACTTCAGCTAAAAGCTCATCATCTTCTGCAATAGTAATATCATTTTCTTTTTCAAGCATCTTTAACTGTTCGATAATAAGCTTTTTTCTTTGTTCTTGATCTAAAATAATATAATTTTGCTCTAAAGTTTTAAAATACTCATCAATATTCGCAAAAGCTATCAAATCATAACTAACACTTCTATGTACAAAAGTACTTTTTGCACTTTTAACACCATAGCTTTCAAACTCAATCAACTCATCATTTAATACACAACAAAGCGAGCGAATAGCTCTAATAAATTCAAAACTACCATCGCCCCATCTCATAGTTTTACCAAAGCTCAAGCTTTTTAAGAAAGTTTCAATCATTTGAGCTAAAACTGCTTTACTTTGTAAGCCTTGCACTTGTTTTTGACAATACAAGACTTCTTTGCCTTTAATTTCTTTAAATTCAAGCTCTTCTTCTTTTAAGCCACTTTTTTCTAAAAAACTAAGCCCTGCTTGAGTAAGCTTTCCATCTTTATAAGCTATCGCCCTAGGTGCACCTATAAATTCCACAAAAGAATCATCTTGTTTTTCTTTAAAATTTTCATGAATAAAAACCAATCTTCTAGGAGTATAGAAAAATTTAAATTCAGATTCTAAATGATACTCTTGTAAAATCTTTTCCCATTTTTTAGTAATATTTGGAAGCTCTTTTAATAAAGGAATAGCAGGAAGTTCTTCTGTGCCTATTTCTATTAACAATTTCATTTTACACTCTTTTTTAAAAATTTTTAGTGTATTTTACCTATTTTTTTTAAAATCTTTCTTTGTTTTTAGTTTTTCTTCTCTTTGTTTAGCTTTTTCTTGCATTTGGCGGTTAAAGCCAAACACAAGAAAAACCATAAAAGCTATAAACAAAGCAATAATAATATAATCTATCATTAGTCCCAACACTCTGCATTTTTAATACCAAGCTTTGAAGCACTAAATACCGGATCTCTACCTTGTCTTTTTTGCTCGCTAAAGTCTTTTAATACCTTTTTCACTATACCACCAAGTAATAAAATAGAAATGATATTAATCGTAGCCATAAATGCCATGGTAGTATCAGCTAAATCCCACGCAAATTTTAAATCCATATTTGCACCAATAAAAATCATAAGCACAGCGCTTGCTTTAAAAAGATTGATAATAATAGGATTTTGAGTAAGGTATTTAATATTTGCTTGAGCATAATAATAATTTCCTATCAAAGAAGTAATAGCAAATAAAACTATACTAACAGTAGTAAAATGCACACCTAAATTTCCATAATATTCTTTCATAGATTCTTGCACCAAGGGTAGTGCTGTTAAAATAGGCTTACCATCTACGCCGATATTATTTGCATAAGCAAGTGAAAATAACACTAAAAATCCTGAACTTGTACAAATAATCACATCAATTAATACAGAAAATGCTTGAATAACTCCTTGTTTTGCAGGGTGAGTTGTAAGAGCTGAAGCTGCTGCATTTGGCGCTGAACCCATGCCTGCTTCATTAGAAAATAATCCTCTTTTTATACCTATAACCAAAGCAGAACCTGCAAATCCACCAAAAATAGCTTCAAAATCAAAAGCACTTTTAAAAATCATAGAAAACACTTCAGGAATTTTATCAAAATTCATAAACATTGCTATGATAGATAAACCAACATAAATCATTGCCATAATAGGAACGATAACTGAGCTTACTTTACCTATTTTAGTATGATCACCAAAAAACATATAAGCAGCAAAAACAGCTAAAATTGCTCCTATTGCAATAGGCCACCAACTTTGAGCAAAGCTTACTTCACTAGCATCAACCATGCCTTTATAGTAAAACTCAAATGCCGAAGTCATAGTTTGACTTTGAAGACCATTAAATCCATAAGCATAAGTAATGATTAAAATCACCGCAAAAACAGCTCCAAGCCATTTTAAATTTAAAGCTTTACTAATATAATAAGCAGGACCACCTTTAAAACTTTTACCATCACGGCTTTTGTAAACTTGTGCTAAAGTACTTTCTGCAAAAGCTGAGGCGCCACCAAAAAACGCCATAGCCCACATCCAAAATAAAGCACCTGGTCCACCCAAAACAACTGCTACTGCGATACCTGCGATATTTCCTATACCAACTCTTGAAGCTGTTGAAATCATCAAAGCTTGAAAAGGAGTAATATGGTGTTTTTCATGCTTTTCTTGCTTTTCTGTTAAGATATCAAACACATAAGGAAGCATTCGAAATTGCACAAAACCAGTCAAATAACTATAATAAAACCCCGTGACAATAAGTAAAATTACTAAAATAGAATAATACTGATTATTCACAAAGGCAACAAATTGGGATATTAAATCCATATTTATCTCCTTTTTTATAAATTTTCAAATACAAATTTATCATAAAAAAATGAATTTGTTATAAAAAAATATAATTTTAGGTTAATTTTATTTTATTTTTTATAGCTATGTGAAATTTTAACTCAAAATATTAACAACAACATCACATAAAACACCTTTAAGTAAAAAGAAAACTTAATTTTTATACACTTAGATTTTTAAAAATTTATCAAGGTGTGCAAGTTGAAACAAAATACGATGAAACTTTTTGTATTTTTTGCCATTATTATTTTTTGGGCTTATTTCTCATTTCCTATTGAAATTTTACAAATCAAAGATCAAAATGGTTTAGCCACAGGTGAATATGCTTATACCATAGAAGCTAAAGCTTATGTTCATAGTTATTTCACAACACTTGGTTTAACAGTGGGTGGGATTTTAATAGGAATAGTGTTTGGTTTTTTTCTAGCATTTTTAAGATTTTTAGAAATCCAAAGTTTAAATTTTATTATAGATGAATACATAGACATCATACGCGGAACCCCTTTACTTTTACAACTTTTGATTTTTTCTGTAGTGATTTTTGCTACTTGGAGTGATAATTTTTATGTAGCTATTATCGCACTTGGACTTAATAGCTCTGCTTATGTAGCTGAAATCGTAAGAAGTGGAATTCAAAGCGTAGACAAAGGACAAATGGAAGCAGCAAGAGCAATGGGACTTAATTATTCTGCTTCTATGAGACTAATCATCTTCCCACAGGCAATTAAAAACATTTTACCTTCTTTAATGAATGAATTTATTTCTTTATTTAAAGAAACTTCAATAGTAGGTTATATTAGTGTTATGGATATTACCATGCAAAGTAAAAGCTTACAAGCAATCTATTACAACCCTAAACCTATTATTTTTACAGGACTTGTATATTATATAAGTGTTAAAATTTTAACACTTATCGCAAGAATTATAGAAGTGAGATTAAATAAACATGATTAAAATAGAAAATTTAATTAAAAAATACGGAGATTTAGAAGTCTTAAAAGATATTAGCGTTGAAGTACATAAAGGTGATATTATTGCTATTATAGGGCCTAGTGGAGGTGGAAAAAGTACTTTTTTACGCTGTTTAAATAAACTTGAAACACCAGATAGTGGTAATATTTATATCAATAATGTTAATATACTTGATAAAAAAGCAGATATCAATAAAATTCGTCAAAAAGTAAGCATGGTATTTCAACATTTTAATCTTTTTAATAATAAAAATGTTTTAGAAAATTTATGTCTAGCGCCAGTACAAACAAAAATCATGAGTAAAGACGAAGCAGTAAAAAAAGCACGAGAATTACTCAAGAAAGTTGGCTTAAGTGATAAAGAAAGCTATTTTCCTCACAAGCTCTCAGGCGGACAAAAACAGCGTATTGCCATAGCAAGGTCATTAATGATGAATCCTGATGTGATTTTATTTGATGAGCCAACTTCAGCTTTAGATCCTGAAATGATAGGTGAAGTTTTAAACATCATGAAAGAAGTAGCTAAAGAAGGTCTAACCATGCTTGTAGTTACACATGAAATGGGATTTGCAAGAAATGTAGCTAATCGAATTTTCTTTATGGATAAAGGCATTATAGCAGTAGATGAATGTCCTAAAATAGCTTTTGAAAACCCAAAAAATGAAAGATTGAAAGAATTTTTAAATCAAGTTTTAAATCATTAAAATTTTTCAAAAGAGGCAAAATTTTGCCTCAAAGCCTCATAACTCACTATACCTACACTTGTAGCTAAATTTAAACTTCTACCACAATCTTTCATCGGTATAGTAATGGCATTTTCCCATTTTTTTTGCATTAAATCCATGGGCAAGCCAAAACTTTCACTTCCAAAAAACAAAAAATCGCCTTTTTGATAATTTACGTCAAAATAAGCTTGAGTAGTTTTAGTTGTCGCAAAGAAAAATCTATCTTGAAATTTTTCATATTCTTTTAAAAAATCTTCTAAATTATTCCATAATAAAGGATTTAATTTTTTCCAATAATCAAGCCCTGCTCTTTTAACTGCCTTTTCATCGATACTAAAAAGTGGATTGATAATATGTAAAGTAAATCCCGCATTAAAACACATTCTACCTATACTTCCTGTATTTTGCGGTATGCGAGGCTCAACCAAGACTATATGAAACATCTTTTTCCTTAAATGGTGTCCCCAGCAAGGTTTGAACTTGCGGCCTCAGAATTAGGAATTCTGCGCTCTATCCAGCTGAGCTATGAGGACAAATATTTTTATTATTTTAAGAAAAAATTTATTTTATAGAGCTTAAATTTTAAGCTCTATAAAAAAACATTTTGGATTTTCATCAAAACCTAAAATTCCATTATGTGCATCAATAATTTGTTTTGACAAAGAAAGCCCTAGACCATTGCCTTTTAACTTAGTTGTTTTAAAAGCTTCAAAAACCATTTTTTTATCTTTGATACTTACCCCGTTATCATAAACTTTAATAAAGATTTTATCTTCTTTTTGCTCACATTTAACTTTTATACAACCATCATCATTTTCACTTTCTTCAATAGCATCTATGGCATTATAAAGCAAATTTTGCAAAACCAAAGCAAGCAAAGATTTATCTGCGTTGATTTTTAAATCTAAAAATTCAAATGTAAAATCAATATTAGCTAGATAATTATAAGCTCCAATAGCTTGTTCGCATTCATCTTGTAATTCTTTTAAATTAAATTCATTTAAATTAACATGCACTCCTTTTGTAAAAAGCAAAGTAGAATTTACAATACGCTCCACCCTAGAAATAGCTTTTTGAATTTCTAATACTATATGCTTATTTTTTAACTCACTTCTTTCAAACAAAGTAGAACTTAACAAAGAAATAGAACCGATAGGATTGCGTATTTCATGTGCTAGGTGTGCTGCTACTGTACCCATACTGGCTAATCTTTCATTCCTTTTTTCATCGCTAATATCAGTAGCATTAACTATAAGTTTATCGGCATGAGAGGTGACTTTTATTAAATAAAATTTATGATCAAACTCAAGCTCATAATGAGTTTTTTCAAGATCAATTTTTTCTAAAAGTTTTGGTTGTTGATTAGCTAAGTTATTTTGAAGTGTTATCTTTTTATTAGTATCTAAAACCCACAAAGCCATTGGTAAAACTTCTATAATATCACTTACCATTTGTCTTAACGCAGTGTAGTTTTCATTAAGTTGCTTATATTCATTTTCTATAACATAGGTTTGCTCTATTAAGGCTTTTAGCCCTTGTTGTAAGTTTTCTTTTTCACTAGAATCTAAACTTTTTAAAATATTCTCATCCACACTTAATCCTTAATTAAAAATTGAAAATCTTCTAAAGTATATAAAAGCAAATTACGCTCCTTATTTAGAATAAGCTCTTTACTAAAGCCACTCTTTGAAAAAAGCACATATAAATTAGATTGAATTTGCAACTGTTTTGCTTTGTTTTTTAAGGTATTTAAAATATTTTTACATATTTTTCTTTCTTTAAATTTAACCTCACCTAAAACACAAAAATTTTCTTTTTTATAATAAAGATCTATCTCACAATAATAATTCCAAAAACTATACACCTGCTTTACCTTAAGCTTTTTAGCTAAAAATTCTTTACACAAAAGCTCAAAAGTAAAGCTTTGATATTTTTCTAAATTTTCTTGGATTACCTCCATTAGCTCGTTGTATCTTTTCATCGTAATTAAGTTTAAATTAGGATATATAAAATAAAAGAAAAATCTCAATCCTTGATTTTTAAAAACAACCTTATCTTGAATGCTATATGAGCGTAATTCTTTTTTAATCTTTTGTCTTTTATTTTTCACAATAGGCTTTTCTTGACTTTTTTCCAAAGTCAAAATATTTTTTTCTAAAAGTTTATTAACAAGTCCTAGAGCTTGAAAATGCGGAATAGATTTATTGATAGAATAGCGTTTTCTATCATTTTTACTTAAAACGCTCAAAGCCTTCAAAGCATTATCATCTAAATTTAAATAAGATAAAATATCAAAAGCTTTTAAAATAAAAACATTTAAAATATTATCATACAAACTTAATTTCAAATCAAATTCAAACTCATCAAAAATACTATAAAAATCAAAAATATTTTTAAGCTCCAAAGTTTCACAGCGTTTTGAAAAATCACTAAAATTTATAACCACATCCTTATTTTAAATATTTTGTATGATATAATTTTAACAAATTTTTGGGGGATTTTTTTGAATATTGAAACATTAAAACAAGATATTATTTTAAAAAAAGGCATATATTATTTTGACTTTACAGCTAGTGCTTTAGCATTAAAAAGTATAGAAAAAGAAATAAAAAAAATTCTTACAACTTATGCAAATACACATTCAGATAGCTCTTTAAATTCTTTCATCACGCAGCAACATTATGAAAATGCAAGAACAAATTTAAAAAAATATCTTGAATTAGATGATAGCTTTGCTCTTATAGCTTGTGGGAGTGGATCTTCAGCTGCTATTAAAAAATTTCAAGAGCTTTTAGGTCTATATATACCTCCGCTTATTAAAGAAAAATACTTTAAAAATACAGATAAAAACACCTTACCTTTAGTTATAGTAGGACCTTATGAACATCATTCTAACGAACTTTCATTCAGAGAAGCTTTGTGTGAATGCGTTCGTATACCCTTAGATAAAAAAGGCGAGTTAGATTATGCTTTTTTGGAAAAATTGTTAAAAAAATCCAAAAACAGACAAATCATAGCAAGTTTTAACGCTGCTTCAAATGTCACAGGAATTTTAAGTGATTATAAAAAAATCTACACTCTAATCAAACAATATGATGGCGTAGTTGCTTTTGATATTTCCACCTTAGCTCCTTATGCTAACTTAAATCCTAAATTTTACGATGCAGTGTTTATCAGTTCTCATAAATTACTTGGTGGTGTAGGATCTTGTGGCTTACTTGCTATTAAAAAAAATCTATGTGGTAATACTCCTAGCTTTGCTGCAGGTGGAACCGTAGGCTATGTTTCAAGAACTTCTCAACAATACTTATGCGAGGTTGAAAATTTAGAAGAAGGTGGCACACCTGGAATTATTCAACTTATTAGAGCAAGTTTAGCTTTTAAAGTACGCAATGAAATAGGTTTAAAAAATATAGAAAAAAAAGAAAAAGAGCTTTGTGAGTATTTTTTAAAACAATGTACAAATTTTCCAAAAATGATCTTATATGCAAAAAATATCACTCATAGATTGCCTATTTTTGCTTTTAACATAGAAGGAATTTCTCCTTTTGATTTAGCTTACAAACTAAGCAAAACTTATAAGATAGAAACAAGAGCAGGCTGTGCTTGCGCAGGACCTTATGGGCATGATTTACTAAAATTAAAAGATAATCAAGAGCTAAAATTTAAACCAGGTTGGCTAAGAGTGGGTTTTCATTATACACACACAAAAGAAGATATAGAGTATTTTTTTAAAGCCTTGAAAGCAAGTATCAAGGCTTTAAGTTGATTATTGTAAATCGTATTTTTCTACGATTTTTTGGTAAGTACCATCAGCTTTAACTTTTTCTAAACCTGCATTAATTTTTTGAACAAGCTCAGTTTGTTTTCCTTTATCAAAAGCTATACAAAAACCCGAACTTCCATCATTTTCTTCTAAAAATGCTTCTAACTCTTCATTAGTTTTTAAATAACCTTTACCGATATCTTTATCTGTTAAAACTACATCAACTTTACCAGCTTTTAAAGCCAAAATTGCAGCTAACATTTCTTCGCTAGCCACCACTTGAGCATTTGGAATAGCCTTAGCAGCACTTTCTTGGATGGTTCCAAGTTGAACACCTATTTTTTTACCTTCCAAACTTTGTTTATCGCTGATACTAGAATCTGTTTTTAGTTTTAAATATAAATTTTTAGTATTAAAATAAGTATCACTAAAATCCATACTAGTAAGTCTTTGTGGTGTTGAACTCATAGCAGAAGCTATCATATCAATCTTTCCAGCTTTTAAAGCAGGGATCAAACCATCAAAACTCATGTTTACCCACTCAAGTTTTAAATTTTCTCTTTTTGCAATCTCTTCTAGTAAATCAACATCAAATCCGGTAATTTTTGCATCTTTAACAAAATCAAAAGGAGGATAATTTGCAGCTATACCTACTTTATAAACTTTTTCACTAGAAGCACTAGCTTGATTTTTATCGCTTGAGCAAGCACCTAAAGCCAATATACCAAATAACGCCAAAACAACATATAATATTTTTTTCATTTCTTTCCTTTGTTAAAAATTAAAAATAAAATTGATAAATGATTATAATGTGTTTAAACGCCTGTATTTCTTCATATCCGCCTCCTTGTATAATAAATATATCATAATTATAGCAGAAAAAAGTTTTTTGTAAAGACTTGATAGCAAATATTTTTTATTTAAGTTATTTTTTATATATTTTAATTAACAAATTTATATTTTTACCTTTTTGCTAATCATTAAAACATAGCCTATTCCAAGACAAATAGACCACATTGAACTACCTCCATAGCTTAAAAGCGGCACAGCAACACCTTTTAATGGAGTCAAGGAAATAATTCCAAAAGCATTCATAAAAAATGAAAACAATAAAAGCAAAGCTACGCCCGAACAAAACAAAAAATGAACTTTATTTTCACAACGCCCTGCTATTCTAAAAATTCGAAGTATTACCATCAAATATATAAAACAAATAATACTTAATCCCAATAATCCTATCTCTTCAGTAATCCCTGATAAGACAAAGTCCGTGTGCACCTCACTTAAAAATCCTAGTTTAAAAGTTCCAAGCCCTAAACCCTCTCCAAAAAATCCACCATGAGCTATAGCATTTAAACTATGTGAAATTTGATAAGGCTCTGAGTTGTGACTTACTCTTAAAACACTTGCTAGCCAATCAGGAAAGAAAGGTAAAAACGCATCTTGGATATTTCCCCACCAAGCAGAAATACGCTGAATTCTTCTTTGATTACTTAAGATTACCAAAACCCCAATCATTCCAACAATAACCACACCAAAAGCAAAAAGTCTTTTACTAGCTCCTGCAAAAAAAGCTAAAGCAAAAACCAAGAAAAAAGAAATAACGCTTTGCCCTAAATCATTTTGTGTCATATAAATATAACCAATAACAAAAGCAGCTAAAATAAAATAAGGAATTAAAATTAAAACTTCATGTTTGATTGCTTTTTTGCTATCATCAATTCTTCTTGTATAAGACCAAGCAAGGAAATAAATCAAGCCTATTTTAAAAAATTCAACTGGAGAGATAGATAAAGGACCAAGCCTAATCCACCTTTTAGCACCACCTGCTGCAGTAGCAAGAAAGGTAGGTAGAAAAGGTAAAATAAGTATAAATAAAAAAGAGATGAGTAAAACGCTTATCATCAAATAATGCGCCATTTTACTATCAGGATTTAATCTTGAAACAAAATAAATAATAGCTATACCACTAAGCCCAAAAAAAAGCTGTCTGATAAAAAAGTGAAATTCATTATATTCTAAATAAAGAACAGTAAAAGCACTTAAAGAATATGAAAAAAGTATTCCTATAGTTATAAGAATGCAACTTAAAAAAAATAACTTTCTATCAGCAACCAATATTATTCCCTAAATTTTTATAAAAAATTAATTTTAATAAATTGCAACTTAAAATGATGTTATTTTAGCATCAAGTATTATTTTTATATAAAGATTTTAAGCTCTCATAAGCAAGCTGAATTTTCTCAAATTCTTCACGGCAATAAGCTTGTTCGATCTTACTTTTACCTTGATGGCGATCAGGATGATAAATTTTAACCAAATTAAGATAATTTTGTCTAATAGTAGCAAAATCATCACTAGAATTACATCCTAGTGTTTGAAAATAATTTTCAAAAAGCTTTGCCAGAGCATTAAATTTCCAATTAGTACTAGCTTTGTTTTTCATTTTATTTCTAAATTCTAAAAGCTGAGTTTCATTAATCGTAAAATCAACACAATATTTCAAATGCTCATTTACACTAGCTAAAATTTCTAAAAGATTTAAAGTATTATCATCTTTGTATTCTACTGAAAAAATACAATTTTTTTCATCATACACGCTTTTATGATCTTTAAAATACTGCTCTAAATACACAGCAAATAATTTTTCATTCGAACTTAGTGTGATTAAAATATTCTTTTGTGCAAAGCCTATTTTAGCAAAGATTACAGGTTTTAAAGTATTTGCTTGAGCAAGATTTAATTTAAAGGTTTTATAATGTGCAAAAGCAAGATTATCAATTTGATTTCCAGTATTTTTTTTATATTTATGATTAACAAGTTTTAAAAAATATCTTCTTTGAGGAATTTCATTTTCTACAAAAAAAGACAAGGTTTTATTTTTATTACCTATAACTTTGGAAAAATTTTTACGGATAAGATCTTGAAAATATTTAAACATTAAAAAATCATCAGTATTAACACTAACTGATTCTAAAGTTTGCACTACTTGCATAAAATCCTCTCTATAAACCTAACTCCACAAAAATGCTTGCTCATTTAAAGCACTAGTGTGTTTTAAAATTTCATTTGGACTATAATCGGCTTTATATGATAAAGATTGACACCCTTTTACAAAATATCCCAAATAAATATATTTTAATTTTTTTAATTGTGCAAGTTTAATTTCTGTTAAAAGTGAGTATTTACCAAGACTTAGATGGGAAAAATCTGGATCATAAAAACAATAAATGCTAGAAATTCCATCTTCTAAAATATCAATCAAATCAACACAAACTAACTTATTGTCTATATAAAAATCAAGCTCATATCCAAAAGTACCAGCATTATCTACATAAAGATTATAATATTTTCTAAAATTTAAATCATAAATTTTCCAATTTCTTTTATCTTTTTGGTAATGGTGATATTTTTCATAAAGCAACAAATGTTCATCACTTAAAGAAGGTTTTTGTAAGATTATTTTAGTGGCTGTATTTTTTTTCAAAACCCTACGATAACTTTTGCTAAAATGAAAATTTTCTACTAAAATACGTAAATTTTGACACTCATTACAATCATTACATATTGGTCTTGAAAAATACGAACCAAAGCGACGCCAACCTCTTGAAACTAGTTCTTGATTTTGTGTTTTTGTGATAAAAGATATGTAATTATACTCATTTCTACAGCATCTATTTTCAAGATAAGGACATTCTTCTTCTAAAGTACAAAAACCAATATTATTCATTAGATCTTTTTAATATCACTATTTTTTACAAATTCCATAAATTCATTAGCCAAACGCTCTTCTTTTAAAAACATATCTTCAAATTCTTGCTCTTGTTTTTTATCTTCATTCTGTTTAGCTAAATCTTTTTGTATAGCATCTAAGTTAGTATTTTTCATACTAACTCCACTTTTACTCGCTTTAACCTTTTCTTTTTTTGTTTGACCTTGTTCTTTTTGGAGTGCTTTTTTTATATCTTTTAATTCATCTAAAAAACTCATGATTGTCTACTTTCTTTTATCTTTTGTAAAGTCGCAGCTATAGCAGCAATTACTTCTTCTTTGTTTTCTTGGTGTCTATCTTCTGTTTTTTCTAAAAGCTCTTCCATATGTGTTTCTATAAAAGAAGTATCAAAATACCCTCTTCTAAATTCTCTTATTTTGGTAATTGCAATCAAAAATGGCACAGTTGTTCTAATATCATCAATCACAAATTCTTTCAAAGCTCTCTCAAGTCTATTAACTGCACTATCATAACTTGAACCTTTAACAATTAATTTTGCAAGCAAAGAATCATAATAAGGCGGCACGGTATAGTCTTTATATAAATGACTATCTACTCTCACAGATGGCCCTAAAGCTGGAAAATATTCTGTGATTTTACCCGGACTTGGAATGAAATTTTTCCATACATTTTCTGCCGTAATCCTAGCTTCTATCGCAAAACCTCTTGGTTTTATATCGCTTTGCTCAAGATCTAAAATTTCCCCATTTGCTATACGAATTTGTCTTGTGATAAGATCAATTCCTGTGATTTCTTCTGTGATTGGGTGTTCTACTTGAATTCTTGTATTCATTTCCATAAAATAAAATCTATTATAATCATCAAGTAAAAACTCAACCGTCCCAACATTGGTATAACCCACAGCTTTTGCAGCAGCTACTGCGGTAACTCCTATGGTTTTTCTTAGTTTTTCTGAGATACTTGGACAAGGTGCTATTTCAATGATTTTTTGATGTCTTCTTTGTATTGAACAATCCCTTTCACAAAGATGAATGATATTACCATAATTATCTGCTAAAATTTGAAACTCAATATGCCTTGGATTAATAACATATTTTTCCATAAAAACTTCATCATTTTTAAAAAAGCTTAATGCCTCTCTCTTACAAGCTTCAAAAGATTTTTCTAAATCTTCTTCTTTATGTACTACGCGTATACCTCTACCACCACCGCCACCACTGGCTTTTAAAATCACCGGATAACCTATTTTTAAAGCTTGAAGTTTGATTTCTTCTAATGTACAATGATTTAATTTTTCAGTACCTGGAACCACAGGAATTCCATTTTTTTTCATTAAATATCTTGCTATATTTTTATTTCCCATTTTACGGATAACATCTGATTTTGGCCCTATAAAGATAATCCCTGCTTCTTCGCACTCTTTTGCAAACTCATAATTTTCACTTAAAAAGCCATATCCAGGATGTATAGCATCGGCTCCACAAGCTTTAGCAATTTCAACTATTCTTTTGCCATCTAAATACCCTCTTATGGCATCAGTTCCTATTCTATATGCTTCATCAGCAACTTTTACATGCAAACACTCATGATCAGGTTCAGTATAAACAGCAACACTTTTTATATGTAAATCCCTACAAGCACGGATTACCCTTACTGCAATCTCACCTCTATTAGCTATTAAAATCTTATGTATCATTACTTTGCCTTAAGCTAAAATATTATTCAAAGAAGATTAGCATAAAAATATAAAAATTCTATAAAATTACTTATTTTTGCTAATTTTAAGAATTTTTTGATAAAATTACTCTTTTATTTTGCGCCCATAGCTCAGCTGGATAGAGCATTTGATTGCGGTTCAAAAGGTCAGAGGTTCGAATCCTCTTGGGCGTACCACTTTACTTACATTCTTTGTCTATAAAATTCCTTTCTAAAATTTTCAAATTCATCTTTGATAATAGCTTCACGCATTTGCTTTACCAAATTTAGATAATAATGCAAATTATGAATACTTGCAAGTCTAAAAAAGGTTAATTCTTTAGCTTTAAATAAATGATTTAAATAAGCTCTTGAAAAATTCTTACATGTATAGCAAGAACATTTACTGTCTATAGGAGCATGATCAGTGATAAAATTTGCTTTTTTGATATTAAATTTTCCAAAGCTAGTAAATAAAGTTCCATTTCTTGCATTTCTTGTTGGCATCACACAATCAAACATATCAACACCTCTTGCTACATTTTCTACTAAATCTTCAGGTGTACCAACTCCCATTAAATATCTAGGACGATTATTATCTACATAAGGCATCATAGCCTCAACCGTATCATACATAGCCTCATTTTCTTCTCCTACGCTCAATCCACCTATAGCAAGTCCATCAAAATCCATCTCACAAAGTGCTTGAGAACAAATTTTTCTAGCTTCAAAATCCGTTCCACCTTGGATAATACCAAAGATATTTTGCCCTATTCCTACACCTTGGTTTTGCTTTAATTTATGATAATCAATAGCTTCTTTTGCCCATTTTATAGTACGTTTTAAAGAAAGCTCTATCCTTTCTTTACTTGCAGGCAAGGCCACTAAATCATCTAAAATCATCATAATATCTGAGTTAAAATCATACTGAGCATCTAAAACACTTTGCGGGGTAAAATAATGCAAACTTCCATCAATATGACTTTTAAATTGAATTCCTTTTTCATCAGGTTTGGAATTTTTACTTAAAGAAAAAGCTTGAAAACCCCCACTATCTGTTAAAAAAGATCCATTAAACTTACTAAAACCATGCAAGCCACCCATTTGTTTAATCACCTTAGAACCAGGCCTTAAATACAAATGATAAGTATTTGCTAAAATGATTTTTGCATTTAAAATTTCACTCATATCAACAGCATCTAAACTTTTAATCGCAGCCAAAGTTCCAACTGGCATAAAGATGGGAGTTAAAATTTCACTATGTGTAGTTTTTATACGACAAGCTCTAGCATTTGCACTTTTATATTGAACTTCAAATTCCATTGATTTTCCTATATTTTTTGCATAATCATACCAAAGACTTGCTTATAAGTTTTTTGAAAGAAAGCCTGTTTTTAACAGGCTTAAGATTTTAGTAATTTTTTACAAATTCAACGATTTTTTCACAACCTTCAATGATATCTTTTTCATTAGTTGCATAAGAGAGCCTAAAATACCCTTCCATACCAAAACCTATGCCTGGTACTAAAGCTACTTTTTGCTCTTCTAATAATCTTTTACAAAATCTCATAGAATCACTATCAACTTCCTTGCAAGAGATAAATAAATAAAAAGCTCCTTGTGGAATTTGTTCTAATTTTAACTTATCGCTTTTAGCTAAAATTTCACACGCTAATTCTCTACGCTTTAAAAAGGCTTGTCTCATCATTTCAATATCACGATCTGCTTTTCCAAGCAAGGCTGGTAAAGCTGCATGCTGAATGATTGAGCAGATATTTGAAGTGCTTTGTCCTTGTAATTTTTTAACAGCATTATTAAACTCACTCATTTTGCTTGCCATATAACCAAAACGCCATCCTGGCATAGCACCACATTTACTAAGACCATTAATACTTACAGTTCTATTTAAAGCATCTTCGCTCACTTGCGCAAAAGCACAAAATTCTCCATCATAAACTAATTTTTCATAAATTTCATCACTTAAAACTACGATTTTAGTTCCCTCTAAAACCTTAGCTAAAGCAGTAATTTCTTCTTTAGAATATATAGCACCTGTAGGATTTGATGGGGAATTAAACATCAAAACCTTTGTTTTTGAAGTAATAGCTTGTTTTAATTGCTCTGGAGTGATTTTAAAGCCATTTTTTGCTTCACCTTCTATAAATACAGGAGTTCCACCTGCAAATTTCACCATTTCAGGGTAACTTACCCAATAAGGACTTGGTATGATAACCTCATCACCTTCTTCAACTAAACACTCAATCGCCATAAACAAAGAATGTTTAGCACCAACATTGGTAATGATTTCGCTTGCTTTATATTCTAAATTATTATCATTTTTAAATTTATATTGTATAGCCTCTATAACTTCTTTTATACCAACAACTGGCGTATAAGCTCCACAACCTTTTTCAATGGCTTCAATTGCTGCTTTTTTAATGATTTCTGGAGTATCAAAATCAGGCTCACCTGCTGAAAAACTAATAATTTTTTCACCATTTGCTTTTAAAGTTTTGGCTATATCAGTCATTACTAAAGTTAAGGATTCTCCTAAATTTTGAGATCTTTGACTTAGCATTTTTTATCCTTTATTTTTTTTGCTTTGATTTTTATTTGTGTTAATTGTTACAACTTGGAGCTTAAAAAAATCTGCGAATAAAATTAAGAGTGTATATTTTTATAAATTTGTGTAGAAACTATACATTTTCTACACATAAAAATTTTACATTGTTTCTTTGAGTAATTATTCCAAAGCTTCTATATCGCTTTCATTATGATGGATAAAACGCTCATCTTTTTCTATAGTTTCAACCAAACGCCCTACTCTTTCCCATCTAACTTTTTTATTTTCATCCCATGAAAAATAAATAAACCAAGGTTGACCAACTATATATTTATAATCTACACTTCCCCAAAATCTACTATCGCTAGAGTGATCACGGTTATCTCCCATCATAAAATACTCATTTTCAGGCACTTTATAATAATAAGCATTAAAACCATAAATATTATTAGCACCTAATTCATCAAAAGAAGCGGGCTTCATAGCAAATTGACCTAAATTTAAATAGCGAAAAAATACACTTTCTATATCCACTCTAGAATCATAATGTATTCCTTTTTCTACAAAAGGTTCTTTTACAAAAAGCCTTCCGCCTATGATTTTTGTTTTATTAGGATAATAATCTTTCATATATTCATCACCCTCAACCATACGCACATATAAGGTTTTATTTGCAAAAACAACCTCATCTCCGCCCTTAGCCACACATCTTTTTACATAGTGGATTTTTGGCTCATGCGGATATCTAAATACTACAATATCTCCTCTTTTAGGACCTTCAGCGCTTACTAAATGTCCATTTTTATTAAAATCAGGTAAAACAGGTACTTCTATCCAAGGAATATGTGGAGTTGGAATACCATAGGAGAATTTTTTTACAAATAAAAAATCTCCCACTAATAAAGTATTTTTCATAGAACCACTTGGTATGGTAAAAGCTTGTATAAAGAAAAATATAATCAATAAAACAACTATTAAAGTTCCTGTCCAAGATTGCGTGAATTTATAGATTTTTTTCAAAAAATTCATTTTTTAATCCTATTTTTAGCTGATTTTATAGTATTTTCTAAAAGCATTGCTATAGTCATAGGCCCTACCCCACCTGGCACAGGAGTGATATAACTAGCTTTTTTGCTTACATTTTCAAAATCAACATCACCTACTATTTTTCCATCAACCCTATTAATCCCTACATCAACTACTATCACACCCTCTTTAACCATATCTTCTTTTAAAAGATTTGGACAACCTGCCGCTACGATGATAATATCAGCATTTTTTGTATAAGCTTTTAAATCTTTTGTATAAATATGACAAATACTCACACTAGCATTAGCATTTAATAAAAGCGTAGCCATAGGACGACCTACTATATTAGAAGCTCCTATTACAACTACATCAGCACCTTGTAATTTTATATCGTAATGCTCTAAAATTTTCATAACACCCAAAGGTGTACATGGCAAAAAACCACCTTTTAAATTTAAATTTAAATTCCCGACATTAAAAGGATGAAAACCATCTACATCTTTATTGAAATTAATACTTTCTAGAATGATATCTTTATTAATATGTGCTGGTAATGGAAGCTGAACTAAAATTCCATCAACACTATCATCATGATTTAAGGTATTAATCAAAGCCAAAAGCTCATTTTGAGTTGTGTTTACATCAAGTCTATAAACCAAAGACTTAATCCCGCATTGCTCACAAGCCTTTGCTTTAGAACCCACATAAGTAGCACTAGCAGAATCTTCACCTACTAAAATCACGGCCAAACAAGGCTCTATACTTTGGGTTTTAAGTTCTAATACTTCTTGTTTTAGATTATTTTTTATCTCATCACTTAGCTTTTTACCATCTAAAAGTGTCATTTCTTTCCTTAAATTTATAGCTTTCTTTAACTTAAAAAATTGTATCATAATAAAACTTCTTTTTTGTTAAAGGTGATAAATGAAAATTATTTTATTTTTGTTTTTTATAGTTTATGGTGTTTGGGCTGAAGATTTTATCTCACCTAAAGAATACCAAGAATCCCTTTACAAAAATCCAAGAGGCATAAGTTGTGCTAAATGTCATGGTGATGGAGAACAACAAATACTAGGATATTATACTAAAAATGGAGAAAAAACTCCTTTTATAGTGCCAAGTATTAAAAACACTCCTTATACACGTTTTAGAGAAATTCTAAGCCAACCTCAGGAGGCAAAAAGCATTATGCCGACTTATTCATTAACAGAAGATGAGATGAAATCGCTTTATGATTATATTACTAACAATAAAAGGAGTAAAAAATGAAAAATAATAAAAAGGCCTTTGAAGAAGCTTGTGAATATATAGCAGGCGGGGTTGATTCTCCTGTGCGTGCTTTTGCAAGTGTAGGTAGCAATCCTTTATTTATCAAGCAAGGAAAAGGTGCTTATATTAGTGATATAGAAGATAATACTTATATAGATTATGTACAAAGTTGGGGGCCTTTACTTTTTGGACATTGTGATGAGGATATTGAAAAAGCTTGTAAAAAAGCACTAGAACACGGTTCAAGCTTTGGTGCACCAACCCTAGCTGAAACTAAATTAGCTAAATTTATCCTAAAAGATTGGCCACATTTAGACAAAATACGCTTTGTAAGCAGTGGCACAGAAGCTACTATGAGTGCTATTCGTCTTGCAAGAGGATTTAGCAAAAAAGATAAAATCATCAAATTTGAAGGGTGCTATCATGGGCATTCTGATTCTTTACTAGTAAGTGCTGGAAGTGGCGCCGCTACTTTTAACACCCCAAGCTCACTAGGAGTATTAACCGATGTAGCTAAAAATACTCTAGTAGCTATTTATAATGACATTGATAGTGTTAAAAACTTAATCAATAATGATGATAATATAGCTTGTATCATTATAGAGCCAATTGCAGGAAACATGGGCTTAGTACCTGCTAAAATAGAATTTTTACAAGAGCTAAGAAAACTATGTGATGAGCATCAAATTCTTTTAATTTTTGATGAAGTTATGAGTGGTTTTAGAGCTTCATACCTAGGCTCTTTTGGAATTAATAATATAAAAGCTGATATAGTAACTTTTGGTAAGGTTATAGGCGGAGGTATGCCTGCGGCTGCTTTTGCTGCAAGAGCTGAGATTATGGATTTATTAAGTCCTTTAGGTGGAGTATATCAAGCAGGAACACTAAGTGGCAATCCTCTTGCTATGGCTGCAGGCTATGCGAGCTTAAAAAAAGCAAGAAATTATGAAGGTTTATATGAAAAATTAGAAAAACTAGGCAAAAGACTTACTCAAGGCTTTAAAGAAGCTGCAAATGATTGTAAAATTCCTTTGCAAGTTAATTGCGTTGGTTCTATGTTTGGATTTTTCTTTTGTGAAAACCCTGTTAATAATTATCAAGATGCTTTAAAATCAGATACTAAATTATTTGCTAAATTTCATGCACAAATGCTAAGCAAAGGCGTGTATTTGGCACCATCTCAATTTGAAACAGGTTTTATATGTGAATGTATGGATAAAAAAATCATTGATAAAACCATACAAGCAACACAAGAAAGTTTTAAAGCCCTATGAATAAAAGACAAAAAATCATTCGCAAAGGTATAGAAGCTGCAGATGGATTAAGCCTTGGCATATCCATGGTTGTAGCTGTTTTAATCGGGGTTGGTATAGGCTATTTTTTAAAAAATTTAACTGCTATAGCTTGGCTTTTTTGGGTAGGAGTATTTATAGGAGTAGCTGCGGCGATTTTAAATGTTTATAAAGCTTACAAAGCACAAGTAAAAAGCTATGAGGAATTTAAAGAAGAAAATCGCTATAAAGATTTAAAAAATGATCCTAAAGCCTAAAATTTTACTAAAACTCTTGCTAGGATTGAATTTACTTTTCTTAGCAGGAGTTTTTTTCTATAAAGAATTAAGCTTTAAAACCTTTATAAGCTTTGAATTTGGCTTTTTGGCTCAAAATTTAATCATTCTGATATCTTTTTTAAATTACAAAAATTTTATTTATAAGGCTGCTAAAAATTACACTTTTACTCAAAGACCCTTGCAAATTTTTGCTAAAAAACAATATTCTTTGCCAAAAATTATAAAATTTATCCATATAGATGACGATTTAAAACCAAAATTTAAAAGTATTTTTAAAAACACATTAGCTTTTTTTTCTTTGTTTAAAATTTTTGCTTATGTGTTTTTAATAGCAGGATTTTTATTTTTAGAGTTTCAAGGCTTAATGAGTATTTTTGCCTTGTTTTGTGCAATGTTTGTCACACCCATAGCGGTATTAATATATAATTTTTTAATAAGAAAATGTTGAGCTCAAAAAGAACGATTAGATCATTAACTGCATTGTTTTTTGGTATGATTTTTGTTTTTATAGGAAGTGCTTTAACGGTAAATTCTATAGCAATTATTTTAAAACATAACGATGTTAGTAATTTTTATATAGGGATAATAGGAAGTTGTTATTTTCTTGGTGCTATGGTAAGCACTATTAGTGCTCATAGGATAGTCTCTAAAGTAGGACATATAAGATCTTTTGGAATTTTTGCCATCATTTTTGGTATAGCCACTATGCTTCATAGTTTAAACTCTAATCTTTATTTTTGGATGGTTTTGAGATTTTTGCTTGGTTTTTGCTATTATGCACTTTTAATGGTCATAGAATCATGGCTTAACGAAAAAGCAAAAAATGCTATTCGCTCAAGAGTAATAGCCTTTTATGAAGTAGTATTTTACTCATCATCAGGCTTTGGAATTTTACTTATGTCATTTGATTTCCCAAGTAATACAGTATTTATTTTAAGCGCTAGTTTTATTATGTTTGCCTCTATTCCTTTATTTTTAATCCGTATTAAAGAGCCGGTTTTACCACAAAAAACCAAAATTTCCATCCCTAAAGTTTTTGACATAGTGCCTTTAGCTTTAGTGACAAGCTTTATAGCAGGTATGCTTTTGAATGGATTTTTCTCCATGGCTTCTTTATTTATACTCATACAAGGATTTGGCGCAAAAGAAGCTTCGATTTTTATATTTTGCACCATGTTAGGAGGATTTATATCTCAACTTTTCATCGGAACCCTTTCTGATAAAATTAGTCGTAAATTTGCTATTATTTTATGTGCTTTTACAGCTTTAAGTGCTATGCTTTGTATTTTATTATTAAGCTATAATATTTATTTAAAATACTTTTTTGGCTTTTTACTGGGTATGGGAATGTGTTGTTTATATGCTCTTTCTTTAGCTAGAGCAAATGACATGCTTGAAGATTCTAGCAAAAGAGTTGAACTTGGCAGAGCCGTTCTTTTTACTTATTCTTTTGGTGCTTTATTTGCGCCTGCTGTGCTTGGAACTTTGATGTATTATTTTGAAGGCAATGGTTTTATGTATTTTTACATCGTTTTATTAACTGTTTTAATTGCCTTTGCTATAGATAAACCAAAATTTAAAAATCTAACCAAATTTAAAAGAAAACCAGGTAATATGGTAATGCTAGATGATAACTAATATTTCTAACAATCAAAATCAATTTGTAAAAAACGAAACAAATAAAGACAACAAAAGTGAAAAATCGGACAAAAAAACCTCACTTAATGATGCTTTAAAAAATCCTTTATTTTCTAAAAATGATCCTGAAGTCAAATTACCTAAAGACTATGTAAGCAAAATCGATCAAAAATTACAAGAATTATTAAATAAACTTTTAGATCAAATCAAAACCAACAAAGATCCTGATTTAGCAGTATTAAAAAATCACAAAGATTTAAATTTTGCACCTAATTTTGCTAATGAAGTTAAAAAACTTCAAGCAGAGCTTTCTAAAAATCCTGAATTTGAAAAACTACTTAAAGTTTTAGAAGATCTAGTTAAACCCGCTAAAGATATCAACAATAAAAATCTTTCATCTTTGGTAAAAAATTCAGGTGTATTTTTAGAAGCAAAACTCAATCATTCTTTAAAAGAGCAAAATTTACCACAAAGCTTTTTTAATCTTTTAAATACCATAAAAGGCGCTACAAGTGAAAATTTAAAACACGATATAAGTAATTTAGATCTTAAAAATCTTGACACCACAAGCACCTTAAAAGAACTTATTCACATCTTACAAAATCACAAAAAAGATAATAAAATTTCTTTAGAAAATACAAACTACAAGACACTTTTTAAACTATTTGATAAAATAGAAAATTTTAAAAACTATATCAATAAAAATCCAAACTCCATTAGTCAAGAAAAGCTACAAAATATTGCTAATAATTTCATTAAAAATCTCAGTAAAAATTTAGCACTTATCAACAAAGAACTAGCCAAACCTGAAAATATAAAAATTCAAAATACACATATATTAAAAGAACTTAGTCAAAGCATTAAAGATCTTATAACACTTTTAAAAGACATAAAAAATCATAAAAACAAAACTGAAATAACACAAGAAAATTTAAATAAAACTCCACATACTAAAGACATCAAAGAAAAATCAAAAGAGGAAATAAAAACTCCGCAAAAAAACACAGAGGATAAAAAAGAAGCTCAACAAAAACAAGAAAGCATGACAAAAGATAAAGAAATTCAAAACACAAAAGAAGAAAAAACGCCACAAAAAAATACTGAAGAACCAAGCAAAAATGATAACAAAAGTCAAAATTTACAAACAAATAATACTAAATTAGAAGATATATTTAAAAGCACTTCGGGCAAAATTTTACTAGAAGATATTTTCAAACAAAATGTAAGTAAAAATCTTAATTTTAGTCAAAATTTACAAGAAGAGCTTTTAAATAACCTAAACAAAGAACTAGGCCTAATAGGAAGAAAACTCAATGAGGTTTTAAAAGCTTTAGATCCTAAAAATTATGAAGCAAAAAATTCTTTAGATGATATAAAAAATATAGAAAAAAAATTAGAACTTTCTATAAAAGATCTTGGAAAAATTACTCCAAAAGATACCGCAGAAATTTCTTCAGAATTGCAAAAAGACATTAAATCCACTCTTTTGCAAGTTTCTAATCTGGCTAAAAATTTAGACAATGAAAGCATACTAAATCAAGCAAATCGTCTTATAGCTCAGCTTGAGTTTAATCAGCTTTTATCTTTGGCTAATAATAGCATTCATACTTTTTTACCTTTCTTTTGGGATGATTTAGAAAAATCTAATGTAGTTTTTAAACGTGGCAAAAAAGATAAATTTTATGCGCAAATTAATCTTGAATTTGAAAAATTAGGAAAAATCAATGTATTTTTATCTCTAAGTAATGATAAATACATTGATATAAATATGATGATAGAAAATGTTAATTTTAGAAAAAAACTTTATGAAAGAGCACATGAGTTAAAAAAAGCCTTGGTTAAAGTAGGACTTCTAAGCTCTAATTTTTTCATCAGCGATATAGTTAAAAGCAAATTTCACAATCAAGAAGAATACAATGACTTTAATATGGGTTTTGATACAAGGGCTTAAAAATGGCTAAAAAAACAAAAAAAGCCGTTGCACTAGGTTATAACAAAGAAGATCAAAATGCACCAAAAATCTTAGCTAATGCCAAAGGTGAAAACGCTGCTAAAATCATCTCTTTAGCCAAAGAAAATGGCATACCCATAAAAGAGGATAAAGACTTAGTAGAAGTTCTTAGCAAGCTTGACTTAGGCGATGAAATCCCACCTAATATGTATAAAGCGGTGGCTGAAATTTTTGCCTTTTTGTATAAAGTTGCTAATGAAGATGAGACTAAGCAAAATCCGCAATCTTCTTAGAAAATTCAACTTGCTCATAAGCGTTTTTACTAAATTTTAAAAACCCTTTTTGGGCAATTAAAACTATCGTCGAACCTAGCTCAAAATTTCCAAGCCTTTGACCTTTTTTTACAAAAAGCCCATCATAAGTATGAGTAAAATCAAAATTTGCAGCATTGGTTTGTATACTAGTATCAAAGCTAAAATGCATTTTACCTACATTTAGCGCACCCACAAATATCATCCAAAGTATAAATTTTCCTTCCACTAAGCACTTTAAAACCACTCTTTCATTTTTAGTATAAAGGTTTATAATCTTAGCCAACTTTGCCTCACTCACACTAAATAAAGCCCCGCTCATATAAGTAGCACTTAAAATTTGCATATTACAAGGTGCGTGATAATGATGATAATCTTTTGGAGATAGATAAATATTTGCATAATCTATGCCATTTTCTAATTCTTCTTTGCTAGCTGAGTTTTTTAAAAGCTCTTCTATGCTATAACTTGAACCTTTAATGCTAAAGGCTAAATTTTCTTTTAAATCATTTTGAAAACTACTTCCAAGTTCTAAAATTTTACCATCACTTGGACTTATAAAGCCATCTTCTAATTCTCGCTCATTTAACAAAGTTCTTGTAAATAAAGCATTTAAGCTCTCATATTCTTCTAAGGATTTAAATTCACTCATATTGATATTAAAAGCATTCACATAAGCTTTATTAATGTTTTTTTGTATGATTTTTGGAAATTTATATTTTGCTATGATTCCAAATATTTTTGAAGCACTATTGCTAAATCCCACTCATTCTCCTTTTAATCTAATCAAAGCTATCTCACTAGGAGCTAAAAATCTCACAGCAGGCCCCCAAAATCCAGCCCCACTGCTTACATAAAGCAAACTATCTTTGCTTAATTTATAAAGCCCATACACAAAGCCTTGCTCTAAATATACTAGCAAAGAAAAAGGGAAAATTTGTCCTGCGTGTGTATGTCCTGATAAAATCAAATCAAACCCACTCACATCATAAGTTTTTACATATTTTGGCTGATGCGTGATTAAAATATTAACTTTTTCTTGATTGATTTGAGTTTTAATTTTTTCTATATTGCTTTCTTTAAAGCCCAAACGTTTAGCAGCCAAATCCAAAGTCCCACTTAAAGTAAAATCTCCAAAATCAATACTTTCATCTTCTAAAACTTTGAAATTTTTAAGCGTTTTAAGCTTTTTGCTTATTGCATTTATATCATTATAATACTCATGATTTCCATAAACAAAATAAGTACCATATTTTGATTTAAAATTTTCTAACAAATTAATATAAGACATACTAGCAATATCTGCATCGATTAAATCCCCAGCTATAATGACTATATCAACATTTAAAGCATTAACCTCATCAATCAAGGTTTTTAAAAAATCTTCACCTAAATTTTTCCCTAAATGCACATCAGAAAGCAAAGCTATGTTTAAATCTTCTTTTAAATTTTTAATTTTAATATCTACCTCATTAACCTTAGGTGTGCTAATAGCATTTACAAAGCCTTTAAACACCATACTAACGCTAAGTATAATAAGCCAAGAATCAAAAATTAATTTTAAAAACTTTCTTCTTTGAAGGCTAAAAATTTGCTCTTTTTTATTTTCGTTAAAGAAAATCCAAGAACCAATTTCAAAAACCACTCCAAAAAGCAAGAAAAAGCAAGTAATAGTAGGAAAAATAGCTAAAATATAATAAAGCTTTTCATGCAAAAAATCCCCACGCATATTTACAAAAAAGATTAATTCACATGCAAAAACTATTAAAACAAGAGCTAATACAAACTTCTTATAAGGTTTTAAAAAATCAACCTTACTTAAAAATCTTTTATAAATATACCAATTTGCCAAAGCAAAAAATAAAACTAATAAAGTAAAAAAAACAAACACTCTCATAGCGTAATTTTATTTAAGCAAAATTAATACTTTTTAAAGTAAAATCGCAAAAAAACATTTGGGAAAGAAATTTGGCTTTAATAGATTTAATCGATGCAAATAAGAAATTTAATACAAAAATAGTTTTAGAAAATGCAAATTTTAGTGCAAATTTAGGAGAAAAAATCGCCATTATAGGCAAAAATGGCGAAGGAAAATCAAGCTTTTTAAAAGCCCTTATGGGAACTTTAAAACTAGATAGCGGTAGAGTGATTAAACAAAATAACGCTAGCATAGGTATGCTAAGCCAACAAGTAAGCTTTGAAAGCACCTTAAGCGTGAGTGAGGCTATCAAAAAAGAACTTGAAGAAATTTATCAAGCCTTAAAAGAATTTGAAAACTATAATGAAAAACTAGCTCTTGATCCTGAAAATAAAGAATATTTAAAGAAAGTAGATGAATTAAGTTTATTTATAGATTCAAAAGATGCATGGAATTTAGACCAAAAAATACAAAGAATACTAGAAGAGTTTAAACTATTAGAGTATAAAGACAGAGCACTTTGCTCTTTAAGCGGAGGAGAGATAAGACGTGTAGGACTTTGCACGCTTTTGCTGAAAAATCCTGATATATTATTGCTTGATGAGCCAACTAATCATCTAGATGTATATATGAGTAGCTTTTTAGAAGAAAGATTGAAAGCTTCTAAAATGTGTGTTATTTTCATCTCTCATGATAGATATTTTATCGATGCAATAGCTCAAAAATGTGTAGAAATAGAAGCAGGAAAATTAAGCGTTTTTGAAGGCGGATACACACAATATCTAGAAAAAAAAGCAGCTATTTTAGCTTCCTTAGCTAAAAGTCATGAAACCTTACTTAAGCAACTAAAAAGCGAAGAAGAATGGTTAAGAAGAGGAGTTAAAGCTAGACTTAAACGTAACGAAGGGCGTAAAGAACGCATTTTTAAAATGCGTGAAGAAGCCAAGAAAAACCCAGGAGCTATCAAACGCTTACAACTTGAGATTAAAAGAGCAAGTAAAAATTTCAACCAAACCCAAAGTCAAAATCGTAAAAAAATGCTTTTTGAACTTAAAAATATCTCAAAATCTATCGCCAACAAGACACTTTTTAAGGACTTTAATGCACGAATTTTACAAGGTGAACGCATAGCCATAGTAGGTAAAAATGGCTGTGGTAAATCTACTTTTTTAAAAATTTTACTTGATCAAATTCCACTTGATAGTGGAGAAATTAAAAGAGGTGAAGTTAAAATAGGCTATTTTGATCAAAGCAGAAGCTTACTCAATACCGATAAAAAACTTTTAGAAATTTTTTGCCCAAATGGCGGTGATCATATTCAAGTGCGTGGTAAAAATATGCATGTTTATGGATATTTAAAACAATTTTTATTTCCAAAAGAATTTTTAGAACAAAGTGTGTGTGTGTTAAGTGGGGGAGAGAAAAACAGAGTTGCCTTAGCCTTGCTTTTTACTAAAGAATATGATGTATTAATCTTAGATGAACCAACAAATGATTTGGACATAGCTACAATTAATATTTTAGAAGAATATTTACTTTCTTTTGAAGGTGCGATTTTGCTTGTATCACATGATAGATACTTTGTTGATAAAATAGCAACTAAACTTTATGCTTTTGAAGATAATGCCAATATCAATATAGAAGTTCTTTCTTACAGCGAATATTTAGAAAATGAAAAAGAATACAAAGACTTTGAAGAATTTTCAAAAAGTTTAGAAACAAACACCACAACAAGTGTAAAAACAAAAGAAAAATCAAGTAAAAAACTAAGCTATAAAGAAAATGAAATTTTAAACTCATATCCTGATAAAATTCATAAATTAGAAGAAGAAATCAAAGAAATCAAAAATGCCCTAAGCAATCCTGCAATCTATCAAGAACTAGGTATAAATACCCTTTATGAAAAGCTAAATTCCTTAGAAAATGAACTTAGTATTTTAGAAGAAGCTTATTTTGAGGTTTTGGAAAAAAGTGAAAGCACTGATTAACTTTATATATTTTAAATAAGATAAAATTACTCAAATTTATTTAAGGAAAAATTATGACTTTAATAACTATTTTATGTATTTACACGGCCTTTTTGGTTTTTATATCTTATATGCAAATTTCTTTTTTAAAAAAAGAAAGAGAAAAACAAGCAATTATTTTAAATGAGCATGATTATAAAAATGCTGCAAATATCGCTATAGAAAATGAAAAATACAAAATCTTTTCTAATCTTTATAATCTGATAATTAATATTTCTTGGATTGGCTTTGGCTTTTTATATTTAAAAGAATTTTTCATCAAAGAAAATTCTACTTTAGAAAATACTTTATTTTTACTTACATTTTTATTTATTATTAGTATTTTAAATTTACCACTTAGTTATTATGAAAGCTTTATAAAAGATAAAAAACACGGCTTTTCAAATATGACCTTAGCACTTTTTATTAAAGACAGCATTAAATCTTTAGCCCTAATGCTTGTTTTCGGCTTTTTAATTATTTATGCTTTAGTGTTTTGCTTTGAATTTTTTAACACATACTGGTGGATTGTTGCTTTTGCCCTAAGCTTTATAATCATACTTATTATAAATCTCATCTACCCTACTCTTATTGCACCTATGTTTAATAAAATGAAAAAACTTGAAGATGAAAATTTATTAGAAAAAATCACCAATTTAATGCAAAAATGTGGCTTTAGTGCAAATGGTGTTTATGTTATCGATGCAAGTAAAAGGGATAAAAGATTAAATGCTTATTTTGGCGGTTTATTTAAAAGCAAAAGAGTGGTGCTTTTTGATACACTTTTAAATGCTTTAAAAGAAAAAGAACTCATCGCTGTTTTAGGTCATGAGCTAGGACATTTTGTGCATAAAGATTTACTAAAAATGTTATTTTCTAGTGCTTTGATGCTTTTTGCTTTATTTTTCATCTTTGCACATTTACCAAGCTTTTTTTATATTGAAAGTCATTTAGATGGAGTAAATGCTGGAGTTTTTGCGCTTTTATTGATTTTTGGAAATATTTTTACTTTTATTATCTCCCCGCTACTTAATAAAATGAGTCAAAAAAATGAATTTAATGCTGACTTACATGGAGCAAAAGTAAGTTCTAAAGAAGATATGAAAAATGCCCTCATAGCCTTAGCAAAAGAAAATAAAGCCTTTGTTAAAACAAGTAAAATTTACACTTTCTTTCATCTAAGTCATCCTTGTATTTACGATAGAATTAAAGCTTTGCAATGATTTCAATCAAACAAGCTTTAAAGCAAGCTTACGCAAAAGATCCTACCCACAAAGAATATATACTTTTTATTCTTTGTGAGCTTTTACAAAAAGATAAGGCTTGGATTTTTTTAAATCCTGAATTTCAAATCGATGAAAAAGTTTTTTTAGAATACGTAGATAAATTTTTAAATGGCGAGCCTTTTGAGTATTTATTTCAAAAAACACAGTTTTATGGTTTTGATTTTTTTACTAAAAAAGGGGTTTTAATACCGCGTTTTGATAGTGAAATATTACTTGAAAGATGCTTAGAAATTTTAGATCATAACTCTTTTAAAAATATAGTTGAAATTGGCTTTGGGAGTGGAATTTTAAGTATCTCTCTAGCAAAGTTAAAGCAAATTTTCATACAAGCTTGCGATATTAATCCAAAAGCACTAGAGCTTGCTAAAAAAAATGCAGATTTTCATAATGTTTCAAATTTGATTGATCTTCAACTTTGTGATTTTAAAAATATGCAAGGAAATTTTGACTTTATTTTTTCCAATCCACCTTATATTAAAAATGACCATCCTTTAGACAAATGGGTGCAAAATGAACCGCATAATGCTTTATTTGGTGGGGATAAAGGTTGGGAAATTTTACATGAAATTATCCTTTTTGCCAAAAATCATAACACAAAAGTCTTAGCGTGTGAATTTGGTTATGATCAAAAAGCAATTTTAAATAAAATTTTAGAAGAAAATGATTTTAAAGCTACTTTTTATCAAGATTATAATGGATTTGATAGAGCCTTTGTTGCGTGGAATTTAAAAAATTAGATTATAATTATCTTTTTATAGGAGAAAATAATGAAATCAATATATTTATTTTTACTAGCAAGTTTAATTGGGATTGAAATTAGCATAGGCGTACTTTTAGCTCCGACTATATTTTATCCTGCTAAATTCATAGGCGAAGGAGTTTTAACTCATTTTCAAAGTGGACTTTTAATGACACACATTTTTGTACAATTTGGTTATGTTTTACTAGGTGTGAGTGTTTTATCTGTTTTAATGGAAATTTTCTCATTTAAGGATAAAAATTTAACTTTTAAAATAAATTTTTCAAAATTCATGCTTTCTTTAATCATTTTGGCACTAAGTTTGCTTTTTGTATTTTACTTCACTGCTTATGTTTTAGAAGCACAAAACTTAGGAGAAGAAGCAACTAAGACTCAAGAATTTATAAAAATTCATGGTGCAAGTGAAGTTGTGATGAAAATTATCATGTTATCACAAGTAATTTTATTTTTTTTAAATTTTAAAACAAAAAAAATGATATAATAAAATAAGTCTTTAAAAGGAGTCAAAGATGAAAATAGGCGATATAGGGACAACTCAACAAAACCATTACTTAAATCAAGCACAAAAAAACCAAGAAAAAGCTTTAGAAAATATAGCCGCAATGCGTGCTATAGATGGAAGCGATGGGGCAAATTTAGCCATAGCTGATTCTTTAAGAAGTCAGTATAGTACCATAGATCAAGGTATTTTAAATGCTTATGATTCAGTAGGTGTTTTACAAATTGCTGATTCGACATTAAATAATATCTCAGCTACTGCAGATAGACTTAACGAACTTTCAGTACGCTCAAATAGTGCGGCATTAAATGATAGACAAAAAAGCATGCTAAATGCTGAAGCAAATAAGCTCATCAGCTCGATCAATGATGCATTTTCAAACGCGACTTTTAATGGAAAAAATGTTTTCCAAAGTATGGATTTTGTTGTTGGATCTGGGGTTGAAAGTATCAATTTAAATCAACCAAGCACGGCAAACTTAAGCCTTGAAAACCAAGATGGAATTCGCGATTTTCAAGATCAAGTAGGTTCTTTACGCGCAGATATTGGTGCTGGGATTAATGCTATCCATTCTAATATCAACTCATCTTTGCAAACTAGCATTAACACTAAAGAAGCTGAAAGCAAATTGCAAAATAATGACTTAGCGCAAAATATTAATGATTTTAATGCAAATTACCTAAAAGAAAATGCGTTTTTGTTTGCAAATGCTCACTCAAATGCAATGCTACAAACTAAATTAGCAAGCCTACTTCAATAATAAAAACTCCCAAATAAGGGAGTTTTTTAAGGAAAAATATGCAAGATAATGCTTTATTAAAGCAAGTTTTAAAACATCCTTTATATGAAAAAATTCAAAAACTTAGTACAAAAGTTAAAAACTCAAATTATCTTATAAACGAAAGTTTTGATATTTTTTGTGATAAACGCTTAGATAATGAGATTAAGGACATTGCCTTAGAATTAAAACCTTGGCGCAAAGGACCTTTTAAAATCAATGATTTGTTCATAGATACAGAGTGGCAAAGTTTTATTAAATTTAACATATTAAAGCCTTATATGCAAGAAATCAAAGGCAAAGTGGTTGCGGATATTGGTTGTAATAATGGTTATTATATGTTTAAAATGCTTGAATTTAATCCTTCAAAACTCATAGGTTTTGATCCTTCTATTAAGTATTATTTGCAATTTTTACTTTTAAACTCTATTGCAAAAACTCCTATACAATATGAGCTTTTAGGCGTGGCTGATGTACCAAATTATGGCATAAAATTTGATGTGATTTTTTGTCTTGGTGTAATTTATCATCGCAGTGATCCTATAGCCATGCTAAAACAACTCAAGCAATCTTTAAATAAAGATGGCGTAGTCTTTTTAGATACTATGTATATAGAAGATGAAAGAGAAATTGCACTTATCCCTCAAAAAACTTATTCAAAAATACCAAATATTTTTTTCATTCCGTCGATATTGGGTTTAAGAAATTGGTGTTATAGAGCTGGATTTAGTGAATTTGAAGTTATAGCAACCAAACAAACTGATTTTGAAGAACAAAGAAAAACACAATGGATTGATTCTTATTCTTTAGATCAATTTTTAGATGAAAATAACTCAAATTTAACTTGTGAAGGCTATGAAGCACCAAAAAGAGTTTATGTTAAATTAAAGGTGTAAAAATGGCAAGAACAGTAAGTGCTGTTACTATAGAAGAGCTAATAGACCCTGAAGAATTAAATCGCATTAAATCAGAACTTATCACTTGTCCAGGGATAAATAATGCTTTAGCAGGAAGTATTTCTCATATAGAAAAAAACTTTGCTAAAGGTATCTTAATCACAACCCATGATATGGCAGTAGATGAGCTAGGATTAGTGCATAGTGGTTTTGTATTTAATGCGGCAAATTATATAGCTCAAGCTGCAATCAATAAAGAATTTAGCGTCTTAATAGGCTCAAGAAGCTTTTTTTATGCGCCTTTAAAAGTTGGAGATGTTTTAAATCTTGAAGCAAGCGCTCTATTTAGCGATGATTCAAGAAAAAGAGAGGTTAAAGTAGTTGGCTTTGTAAATGATATTAAAATTTTCGATGCATCTTTTCAAGTAATCACCACAGATGATCATATATTTAAATTAAAACAAAGTCAAAGCACAAGCTCTAGCAGTCAAAACCAACAAGAAACCTCCAAGCAAGATGCTACTCCAGAGGAATTAAATGCTGTTTTAAAAGGAATCGGGGGTTAAAGGTAAATCCACCCAATTCTTTGGGCATTCTTTATGGTAAGTCCCGCTTGCATCATAATATTCTTTACAATCATCATAAAAGCGGTTTGAAATTCCTCTTTCATTTACAAAACAACCGCCAAAAAATAATGCTAAAAATCCAATGAAAAATATTTTTTTAAACATCTCTTTTCCTATTTTAATCTTATTTGTTTACGCCATTTGTAAGGCTCTATAGGATTTTCATCTACCCATAAGCCTTTTTTATTTTCTTTGGCATAATTTTGCTCATTTACATATAAATCACTATAATGTTCATAAGCCCAAGCGAAACCATTTTTAACCATAACTTGATTGATATCTTTATCATTTAAATACACAATGGCTAAAATTCTACCATATTTATCCTCATCTTTTACATTCAAAACCACTTCTTTATTCAACACAATTGCATTTAAAAATTGCGCAGCCATCTTTCCATAAGCTTGATCACTTTCAGGTGCATCTATACCAAAAAGTCTAATTTTAAGTTTTTCATCTTCAAATTTAGCCTCAATAGTATCCCCATCTACTACACGACTTACTTTAGCATTAATATATGAGCCACTATCATAATTTAAAATATAAGCAAAAGCAAATAAAAAAAGTGCAATTAAAAATTTCTTTGGATCTTTTAGTAAAGTTATTAGTAATTTAATTTGCTTTTTAGAAATTTTCATTTAAACCTCATCTATATAAAAATATGCCATAATTACAATAAAAAGGAGATTTTATGCAAGAAATTATACAAAATTTTAAACAAATTACTCAAATACCTCATTGTAGTTTCCATACCGAAGAATTAAAAATTTTTCTTATTGATTTTGCCAAAAGTCAAAACTGCCGAGTAAACGTTGATAAAGCAGGTAATATCCATACATATAAAGGAAAACCTAAAATTTGTTTACAAAGTCATTATGATATGGTTTGCATGGGAGAGGCTCCTAATATACAAATGTATGAAGAAAATGGATATTTAAAGGCCAAAAACTCGAGCTTGGGTGCAGATAATGGCATAGGAGTATCATTAATGATGCAAGCTTTAAAAGACTTTGAAAATATCGAATGTCTTTTTACTAATGATGAGGAAGTTGGCCTTTGTGGAGCAAATAATCTTACACATGCTTTGATTTCAAACAAACTATTAAATTTAGATCATGAGAGTGATGATGAAGTTGTTATAGGTTGCGCTGGTGGTGTGGATATTTTTGCTAGTTTAAACTTAGAAATAGGCGAAAAAGAAGGTGAATGCTATGAAATAGAAGCAATTGATTTTAAAGGTGGGCATTCAGGGATTGATATTGTTAAAAATATTAAATCTTCTATTAAAGAAGCAAGTTATTTTATCACTCAAAACCAAGGTGAGCTTTGTGAGTTTAACGCAGGTGAGAGAATCAACTCTATACCAAAACATGCTAAAATCATAGCATTTTTTAAAAATCCCCCAAAAGAAAATAATCATTTTAAAGTAAATTATATAGGTAAAATCAAAAGGACATATTATAAAAATTCTCAAATCGTTTTAAATCTTATCAATGCTTTTGCACAAGGTGTTAGAACTTTTAATCATCAATTAAATTTAGTCCAAACGAGTATCAACCTTTCGTTAGCTTATGAAAAAGAAGGTAAATTTCATTTTGAACTTTTTGCAAGGTCGAATGATTTACAAGAGCTTAAAAATATAGAATTTGAAACCTTAACTTATTTTAAAATGCAAAATTGTGAAGTTGCAAGTGCAAATTTTTATCCGCCTTGGGCCAACAAAGATACTAATTTTGGAGAAGAAATTCTAAGTTATTTCAAAAAAGAAAATCCAAACGCCAAGCTTTATACTATACATGCTGGTTTAGAATGTGGTATTATAAGTGAAAAACAACCGCTAGAATGTTGCTCCATAGGCCCAAATATCCATAGCCCTCACTCAACAGATGAAAAATGTGAAATAGCTTCTATTGAAAAAATCAGCAAAATTCTTTTTGCTATCTTAAAAAATTACCAATAAGCAAAAAAACCAATATTTTGACAAACAAATTCAAAATATTGGTAAATATTTATTTAAATAAGAAAAAATTTTATTTACTATTAATAAAAATTACACTATACTCTCGCATATTTTAAAAACAAGGAGAGAGTATGGAAATGCTAACTAGCCTTAGCGAAGGCACTCAATTTAGTATCCAACTAGCCGTAGTTCTCATTTGTCTTTTTTATGGGGCAAAAAAAGGTGGTATCGCTCTAGGTTTGTTAGGCGGTATAGGTTTATTAGTTTTAAGTTTTGGTTTTGCTGTAGCACCTGGAAAACCTTCTATTGATGTTATGCTTACTATCTTAGCTGTTGTTGTTGCTAGTGCAACTTTACAAGCTAGTGGTGGTTTAGATGTAATGTTGCAAATTGCAGAAAGAGTTTTAAGAAAAAATCCTAAATTTTTAACCATCTTAGCTCCTTTTGTAACTTGCTTTCTGACCATGCTTTGTGGAACCGGACATGTTGTTTATACTATGATGCCTATTATTTATGACATTGCTATTAAAAATGGCATTCGTCCAGAAAGACCAATGGCTGCTTCTAGCATTTCTTCTCAACTTGGAGTTATAGCAAGTCCTGTTTCAGTTGCTGTTGTAAGTTTAACTGCATTACTTTTAAATCCAGAAATTAATAAACATCCTTTAGCAGGATTTGATGGCTATGTAGATTTACTTGCTATTACTATACCTTCTACTTTAGTGGGCGTTTTAGCTATAGGAATTTTTTCTTGGTTTAGAGGAAAAGATCTTGATAAAGATGAAGAATTTCAAGCTAGAATCAAAGATCCAGAACAAAGAGAATACATCTATGGTGATAGCAAAACTCTTCTTGGACAAAAACTTCCAACTATTCAATGGGTAGCTATGTGGATTTTCTTAGGTGCTATTGCAATAGTGGCTATACTTGGAGCCTTCCCAGAACTTAGACCACAATTTACCTCAAAAGGCGTTACTAAACCTATGAATATGGTTGCAGTAATTCAAATGTTTATGCTTTTAGCAGGTGCAGCACTTATCATCTTTACTAAGCTTGATGCAAGCAAAATTGCAAAAAATGAAATTTTTAAATCAGGTATGATAGCTTTAGTAGCTGTTTTTGGAATTTCTTGGATGGCAGATACTATGTTTGCAGTACACACTCCTATGATGAAAGAATCTTTAGGAAATATTGTTATAGAACACCCTTGGACTTATGCAGTTATGCTTTTATTAATTTCTAAATTTGTTAATTCTCAAGCAGCAGCAATTGCAGCTTTTGTGCCACTTGCATTAGGAATTGGTGTTGAACCAGGTATTATCATTGCTTTTGCAGCAGCTTGCTATGGATATTATATTTTACCAACCTATCCAAGCGATCTTGCAACTATACAATTTGATAGATCAGGTACTACAAAAATAGGTAAATTCGTCATCAATCACAGCTTTATCTTACCAGGTTTAATTGGTGTAATTGTTTCTTGTATAGTGGGTTATTTCTTAGCTTTAGGTGCAGGATATTTATAAAATCAAAGGGCTTGTTTAAAGCCCTTTTTTATTTAAATGCTTTTTCTAAATCAATAGGCATAGCCTGATAACCAGTACCTGCTCCACTAAAGCGAATTTGTACTGAAGGTTCTTTAGCTCCCCATTTAAACTCATCTATTTCAGGTTTTGGTTCTCCTATAGCAACACCTTTGCTTAAATCAAAAGCCATACCAGCACTAGCACTATAAACCATAATTGAATTTTTATCTTTATAATACTCAGCTAAAGAAGTAATAGGCGAAAACCATTTATTGCCTCTTTGTTTGCCATATTCCCAAATTTGCTCTACGGTTTTATTTTTTTGATCTATTTTATATACAACCGCTCTTGAATATTTCATCAAAGCAAAAGCAGGTTGTGTTATAGCTCTTGCATCGCCATTATCAAAAGCTGTAATGTAAATATATCTTTTATTAGATTTTTCATCTATTCTAAAAGCAGTATGTTGTGTCCATGTAAAATCAAAGCCACCTTCCTTATTTTTATAACCAGGACATTTGCTATAATCATCTTCACAAATTATATTTTTGCCATTTTTATCAATGGGTTGCAAAAGTGCTTTTTTATACTTTTCTCCCCAGCCCTTATGTGCTCCTAATATCCATTTTACTTTTTTATCACGGCCGATTTTTATAATAGCGCTTTGATGACGACTTGAAATGATAATGCTATCATCACTTGGATCATAATCTATGCTATTTACATGAGCCCAGTTACGCCCTACTCCAGTGCCTGCTATATCCCCAAAAATTTCACTTGTATCCATTTTAGCTAATTCTTCATTGCTTAAAGTTTTACCCGCTTTTGAAACATCTACATTTAAACAAACCGCACCTTGATCTAAAACTTTGATAATATTAGCTCTATATGGATCTAAAATTTCAAAAAGCCTCCACTCATCTACCACATTGCCATTTTTATCAACTTCTACTATCACATCACGCACCGAGCGCACATTTTTACCATCAGGACGCTTAACATTAGCCAAGGCTACTCTTAAAAGATAATTTCCATTTGGCATTTGACTCATAGAATGAGAAAAATCTATATAAGAAGAAGGTAAAAGGCGGTTAAAAATTTCTCTACCCATTAAATCATATTTTACATATCTTTGACCAAACCCAAAGCTTAATGCCCCATCTGAGTTTTGTCTAAAGCCCATCATAATACCACGATTATAAATATTGTTTTTATCCATTAGCTTATCATTATCTAAATACCAACGAATTTCACCCTTTGTATCGACAATGAAGGCATTAGAAGCCTCATCCCATTCTAAAGCACCACCACTTGGGTTATTCCATATAGCTTGAGAGCTTTTTGCGCTGTATTTTCCTGGAGTATTATTTACTAGATACAATCTATCTTCAAATTCTTTATCTACTTTAAGTACTTCCACTTTTTCAAAAGGCACACCTCTTTGCATAAGACTTCCACTTGGCTCTATATTTACCCCACCTGTTGCTATTTTATATACCTCATCTATTACTTTTTCACTTTTTCCAAAAGCACTTTTAGTATAGCTTACTTTTACTGTGTTTAAATACGATGGATAAAGTCCAAAAATAGGAATTCCTCCATAAGTTTTAATTTTATTAGAACTTACCTTATAAGATATGGTTTGTCCATTTGGCTTTGGAACTATAGTCACACTCACATCACTTAACTCATATCCTCCACCTACAATCACAGCACTAAGCGGGGATAAACCATAAGGATTAAGCTTTATAGCTCCAATTTTTCCTTGCACTTGATAGTCTATCTTAGCCCCACTTGCTCCGCCTACAGCTAAAGCTAAATTTGGCGCTAAAACCACGCTAGCTAGCAAACTTAAGCTGATGATTTTTTTAATTTTCATGCTTATCCTTTATAAGATCAATAACACCTTTAAAATAAAGGCATTATTTAACTGAAAGTTCTTTAACTATACGGATTAGTTCTTCTAAAGAAGTAATGTATTCAGGATTGATTTGATATTTACCATTTACTACAAAAGCAGGTGTGCCGTAATTTCTTGAAATTTCATTAGCCACATCATAAGCAGCTAAAAGCTCTTTGGCTTCTTTGGTTTGTAAAAATTTTTGCAATTCTTCTTTGCTAGCACCGATAGCATTTAAACCTATTTTATAAAACAAATCAAGATTATTTAAATTTAACTTTTGCTCAAAATGACTTATAAAATACACATCAGCAAGCTTATAGGTAAGACTTTTTTCACTAGTAACATCTAAACCTAAAGCTTTTTCTTTAAAAGAAGCTAAAGCAAACATCTCATTTAAAGCCCCACCATACTCACTCATAGAACTTACCGAAAAAAGATCATATTTTAAATTTGGCAAAACCTCTTTAACCTTTGCCAAAGTGTGAAATTGATGATGAGTGTAACAATGAATACAACGATAAGAAAATACTTCTATTAGAGAATTTTGTGCATTTGGTATAGGTGTTTTTAAAGTAATATACTCTTTACCCTCACTTAACGCATTTGCATTTATAGCAAAACTGAGCGTACAACAAACAATCAAAAAAATATTTTTTAAATTCAATTTTAACTCCTATATCATGATATTGCAATATAATTATATTGCAATATCATAAACATCAGGATTCAACCACACCTCCAGCATCTTTTCTTGATTGCTCACTAGATTGAACCATAATTCCTTTTGTATATTTCAACAGTTCCTCCCATTCTTTCTTTTGTAGCAAGATGCCTTTTTGAACACTCTCTTCGTAATTTTTTTCAATAATATCATGAGAAATACTTATATTCTCATCATTTCTGATTAAAGGATTTTTAGAAATTTCAATATAAATCGCTCTTTCATCTAAATCACAAGGTATATTTTTCATTAAAATATCTGGAAAATCTTCATTATTTTTTATAAAGTATTCCACATACTGAGATTGCTTTATGTCATACCAATAAGCTTTAACATATAAATTTTTATTTGATAATCTTTTTAACTGAGAATACACAAAACACCTATTATAACATTTTGAAATTTTTATATTTAAAGAATTATATTGATTTAAAAAATCAAGCGCATACGCAATAATAATTTGAATATGACATAATATGCTATGATGATTAAGATCAACACTTAAATACTCATTTGTAATGTTTAATGTTATATCTAAATTGTCGCTTTTCAAATAAGGCGCAGCTTTAAGAAAATTTGACAATCCATTTAATCCAGCCATTTGCATGTCAATAACCATAGATGCAATTAAATCAGCTTCTCCAAGATTTAATTTTAATCCATTATAAGCTTTAATACAAGCAGCTTTAAGTTCGTTTTTGGAAACATAAACATTATTATTAGATAAATCACAAACACTATGCTTATTTTTTGGCAATAATGGAAACATCCACTCATTAGCATGAATTTCATCCATTAAAGGTGCATTCTGAAACAATGTCACTTGAACCCATCTATCTGATCTTGGATCATACTTTGTTGCACCAAACATAGACAATTTAGCTCTTAAAAGATGCATAGGCAAAAAGTCTTTTGCTAAAACATTAGCCCTTATATCACCCATTACACAATTTCCCATAGTCCAAACTCTTCTAGCTATAGATGTAAAACAAGGGTTTTCTAATAAAAATTTACTTATATGTAAATAATCATCCTGATTTTTTAAAGCATTGTAAAATTTAACCACTTGCCTAGCAATATCTAAAGGTTGTTCTAGTTCATCTCCATTATCAATACCTCTTACTCCAAGCCTAGGCTCTTCTTTTTCTTCAGATATATACCAAAACCAATAATTATTTTCAGGATTTTCAAAATTAATACCTAAAGCCCAATCATATTTTTTCTCTATTACATTTTTAATTTCAGAAATTTTAACACCAGTAAGTTCTAATGGAGTTTCATCGATTGTCATCATTTTATCGTGTATATCAACTAATTCAGGATACAGTTCTAATAAACACGAAAGTACGATTTCTTGTGCTTCCAAAGAATATTTTTTTGTATATTCTACAAATTCCTCAATAACCATAGAAGCATTTATTTTTGTTTTTATTTCTTTTACTATATAAGAAAGCTCACTTGAAGCTATTTTGTTTAAATTATCTTGCCTTGAATCTATTGTTGTTATTTCTTTAAGATGTAAACTTGCTCTTTTTAAATAACCAATCAATTCTTTAGCCTTACTCATATCAAGCTTTTGTTGCATAACTTTTGACAAAGCTAATTCTCTTTGATAAAGCCAATTATCAACAACTTTTGGGTGTTTAATCAAATAAGAAGCCATACCAAGTCCAGTAGCATTTCCCACACCTAAATATCTTTGAATATCTCTATCAAGTTCTACAGCTTTATCTCCACCACGCTGTTTGGCTATATAATTTACCCAATCTAAACTAAATTGCCTTACAATATAAACAGCGCACATTTCAGCAGAAAATGACTGAGAAAAATCTCCATTTTTTTGCAGATTATCAAAATCAGAAATTCCAAATTTTCCACTTCCATATACAGCTGTGGTTCTTAATATATAACCAACTTTAGCTAGTTCATCTAAATCAGGTTGTTTTCCATTAGCTAAAGAATTAACAATATATTCAAAAATTCTTACACTTTTATTAGCCCTTGCTAAAACAAAAGCATTGTTAAAATTTCTACCAGCTTCTTGCAGTGGAACATTTTCTTTTAAAACAGTCAATAACCCACTATCAATCTCTCCATTTACAAAAGTAAAAGTAACATCCCACTTATTTGCTATAACCCTATCATTTCTTTCTTCATCTTTTATATAATTAGCAAATATAACAAGATGATATATTCCATGAGGTGTTCTAACTTGATATATTACATCACCAAATCCTTTATCATCTAAATCCCATAAAATATTTTTTAATACCCATTTTTCTTGAGCAATTTTCCTCATCAAAGTTCTAGTAAAACTAAGTCTAGATGAGTGCATAGAGCCTAGTCTTTCTAAAGACATGACTTCTTGTGGACTTCTTAATTTCATATCATTTTTCATTTTGTCTCCTTTTTTGTATTAACGTAAATTTTGCTCATCTGCCATTTTAATTGCAATCTGTATAGAGTTCCATAAGGTTGGTAATAATATAAATGAAACAGGCACAGCAGTAATTACTATAAATGATTGTAAAGCCGAAATTCCTCCCTGTCCGATAGATATTAAAATAATTGCCAATACCCCCATTAAAATTCCCCAAAAAGCTCTAAGAAGTTTACTAGGTTCAGTGTTCCCACTAACAATAACACTCATAGTATAAGTCATAGAATCACCAGTTGTAATAATAAAAATAGCTGCCAATATCAAAAATAATGCTGAAATAAATGTTGACAATGGCAATGACTGTGTTATTGCTATTAACGCAGCAGGTATATTAAAACCTTTAAAAGCAGAGCTTATGCTGCCTGGATTTTCAATCTCAAAATATAATCCTGTTCCACCAACAATAGTAAACCAAAACATTGTAATAATTGGTGCGCAAATACTTACAGCTATAATAAGCTCTCTTAAAGTCCTACCTCTTGAAATTCTAGCAATAAAGATAGCCAATACTGGACCATATCCTAAAAACCACCCCCAAAAAAACAAAGTCCAAGATGCAAGCCAAACAGTATCTTCTCTATAAGTAGCCATAGGTATAAAATTTTGTATCAAAGTTCCAACACCTTGAACATAAACATCCAAAATAAATTTTGTAGGACCAAAAATAAAAATAAAAAACATCAAACCTACAGCTAAAATAACATTCCATTTACTAAGAATTTGAATGCCTTTTGCTAAACCCCTAAGCGAAGATATAGTATAAACTAAAATAGCCAAAATAATAATACTCATTTGAGTGATTATATTATCTGGTATTTGAAAAATCATATTTAGTGCATAAGAAATTTGTAAACCTAAAAATCCTATAGGTCCTATAGTACCAGCAGCAACAGCCACAATACAAAAAGCATCTATTAAAGAACCAATCCATCCGTGTATAACTTTATCACCAAAAATAGGATAAAGAATAGTTCTAGGTCTTAAAGGAAGGCCTTTTTCATAGTGTAAATACATTAGCACTATTGTGGTAATAGTTCCAGAAACAGCCCAAGATAAAAAACTCCAATGCATGTAAGATTGCGCTAGAGCTTCTGTGATTTTTTGAAAAATATTACTAGTATTTCCAAATACAGGAGATGGAGAAACAAAATGAGCTATAGGCTCTCCAGCAGCCCAAAAAACACCTCCGCCTGCAAGTAAAGTACACATAATAATAGATATCCATTGAAATGTACTCATTTCAGGATTTTTAATATTACCCAAAACTACGCCGCCTGTTCTTCCCCAACTAAGCCCGATCCCAATAATAAAAGTCAAAAGTAGTAAAATTTGCCAATAAGCACCAAAGTATTTTGCTGAGACATTAAAACCAAACTCAACGATCGCACTAAGTAACTTTGAATCAATTAAAGCTATTACAACAAATATCATCAAAAATCCACTACTACAAATTAAAGTCAACTTATCAATACGAGTATTGTTTTTAGGAGCACTGTTTAACATTTTAACTCCTTAGCAAGTTTGAGCTTTTAAGCCATCTTGTAAAAAATAAAGCCAATTAAGACCCATGATTTTTTTTACATCATTCTCAGAAAACCCATAATTAATCAATCCTTTATAGATATTATATAAGCCACTAGAATCATTAAACCAAGACACATTTTTAGGCCATGTGGAATTAGTAGCACTACCTTCGCCATAATCTTTTATCTTAGACCATCTACCATTGCGCATCCATTCTAATACATCTAATGGTTGATTTAAACATAAATCACTTCCTATACCTATATGATCAACCCCTATCATATCTGCCAAATCAGCACTCATTTTACAAAAATCATCCAATGTACAATCGCTTCCATTTGGCAAATGAAAAGGATATAAAGACAAACCTATCAAACCTTTTCTCTTAGCTAAAGCTTTTATCACCTCATCGCTTTTATTTCGCAATCCATTGTGCGCAAATTTAGGATTAGCATGAGATATACATATAGGGCGAGACGATATGTCAATAGCTTCCAATGTTGATTTATCACTACTATGAGACATATCAACAATCATACCAACCCTATTCATTTCTTCAATCGCTTGTTTGCCAAAGCGAGTAATACCACTGTCGTTTTTTTCATAACAACCAGTAGCCAATAAGCTTTGATTATTATAAGTTAGCTGCATAATCAACAAACCAAGCTGTCTCATAACAGATATTAACCCTATTTCATCATCAATCAAAGAGCAATTTTGCGCTCCAAAAAAAATCCCTACCTTATTTTGAGCTTTTGCTTTTAAAATATCTTCGCTTGAAAAAACAGGCAATATATATTCATTAAATTCTTCAAAAAATCTATGCCACTGGGCAAATCTAGTGAGTGTTTCTCTAGCATTTTCATGATATACTAAAGTAACATGCACAGCACTAACACCACTTGATTTTAAAAATTTAAAATATTCTTTATCCCATTTGCAATATTGCAAACCATCTATAATGATATCTTTCCCAAACATAACCACCTCCTTTTTGTAAACAATATTTAATAAGCTTTTACATAAGTTGTTTTTACAACTGTGTAAAATTCCTTCGCATAAGAACCTTGCTCTCTTGGACCAAAGCTAGATTCTTTTCTGCCTCCAAAAGGCACATGATAATCTGTTCCAGCTGTAGGAAGATTAATCATAACACAACCACTTTTTGCTTCTTTTTTAAATATGTTTGCATTTTTTAAACTCGATGTTACAATCCCTGAAGTCAATCCAAAACGAGTACCATTATTAAGCGCAACAGCTTCTTGTAAATCTTTTGCTTTAATCACACATGCTAATGGGGCAAAAATTTCTTCCTGATTAACATCCCAATCATTTTTAGTATTAATAAATAAAGTAGGAGACATATAGTAACCATTTTTATCAAGTGATAATTTTTCACCACCAAATACCAATTCCGCTCCAAGATCTTTAGCTCTTTGAACCCATTTGAAATTAGATTCAAATTGTTTATTATCGGCTACTGGTCCCATAAAAATTCCATCATCTAAGCAATGGCCAACCTTTAATGTTTTCATTCTAGAAACCATTTTCTCAACAAAAGCATCGTGAATACTTTCCATAACAATCAAACGAGAACTTGCTGTGCATTTTTGTCCAGTACCCGAAAAAGCTCCTGCAATAGCACACTCAACAGCAAGATCAAGATCTGCATCATCCATAATAACTAAGGCATTTTTACTACCCATTTCTAATTGACATTTAACAAAATTTGCAGCCGTAGCACGTGCTATTTTTCTACCAACATCAACAGATCCAGTAAAAGAAAGTGCGTTGATATTTCTAGAATTAATAATAGTCTCACCAACTTCTCCACCACTACCTAAAACTAAATTAAATACACCACTTGGCAATCCATGCTCATGAATAATCTCAGCCAAAGCTACAGCAGAAGCTGGAGTGGTATTAGCTGGTTTCCATACTATACTATTACCAAAACAAAGAGCAGGAGCTATTTTCCAAGAAGCTGTTGCAATAGGGAAATTCCAAGGAGAAATAATACCAACAACACCAACAGCCTCTCTTGTAATCTCAACATCAACACCACTTCTTACAGACGCTGCATTTTCCCCAATTTGTCTTAATACTTCAGCTGCATAATATTGAAAAAATTGACCTGATCTAAACGCTTCTCCTTTTCCTTCTATTTTTGTTTTTCCTTCTTCTAAAGATATGATTTTTCCAATCTCATCGCTTCTATTCATTAAAGATTCACCGATTTTATAAAGCAAATTTGCCTTTTCCTCTAAAGGAGTTTTTTCCCAAGAAACTTGAGCCTCTTTGGCAGCATCAATAGCTAGCTCTACTTGTTTTTTATCAGCCTGTGCTACATCCCCTAGATCATTATCAATATCAGATGGATTAATATTTTTTATAGTATTAACACCCTCTGCCCATTGACCATTAATATATAAACCCTTAGTACAATCTAACATTTTATCTCCTTTATAATTTTAATTATGAGTTTGCGCATAAACTACAAATTCAACCAGCATTTCTTCTCTAGCCAAACCAGAAACAATAAATGCAGCTCTATTTGGATAAACTGTATTGAAATAGGTTGAATATACCGAATTTACAAATTTTAAATCTTCTCTTTTTGTAACATAAATTAAAATCTGTAACACATCATCTAATTTAGAACCAGCACATTCTAAAGCATGAATAAGATTTGAAAAAACTTGTTTGGTTTGCGCTTCTATACCACCAGTAACAACCTCTCCATTTTTATCAATAGGAATTTGTGCTGTATATAAAATATTATTTGATACAACCGCCCATTCTAATGGAGATTTTGAGGGGAATAATTTTGTTTTAACCGCTATTTTACTTGACATACAACTCCTTTTTGTATTGTTATATTTTCAAGTCTATAGGAAAAAAACTTAATAAATACTTAATGCCGACAATAAATATATTATATATTTTCTTACCTTGAAAAAACATGTAAATATGTGAATATTGGTAAATATATTTAAAAGATATCCCTATGATTAAAACATCAAATAAGTTAGTAAGGTAGTTTTAGTTGTAAAATTGAATATATACTTATTATATGATTATATCAAATCAAATATTGTTTAACAAAATTCTCAAAATAATCAATAATGTCATCAACATATTCCAAAGCTTTTTCTGTGTTTTTTTGATACACAGCTTTTAATATATTCTTGTGTTTTTCTTTTACAATATCATGTTGACTATTTTGAGCATAGCGATACCAAAATCTCCTTGAAATCCCTTGCACATTTCTCAATTCTTCGTAAATAAAATAATTTTTAGAAGCTTTAGCTAATACATCTTGTCTTTTATCAAGCCATGATAAAAAATTTATTTCATCATAATTTTCAATTTCATTTAAAAGTTCATTTATGGCTTTTTTATCATCCTCGGTAAGTCTTTTTATGGCACATTCTATACAAAGCTTCAAAATAACTCTTCTTACTTCCAAAAGTTGCATTTGTAAAGAAGCATTCATTTGTGGAACCATTATTCCTGCTTTTGATATATTCACCAAATAACGTTTTGAAAGCAACAATAATGCTTCTCTTACAGGCGTACGTCCAACATCAAGCATATTTGCTATGCCCTGTTCTGTCAAAATACTACCAGGCTCTATTTCACAAAAAACTATTCTTCTTTCTAATTCATCATATACTTGTTCGGCTAAAGTTTTATTTTTCACTTTTTTCATGTAATTTCCAAATATAAAATAAAAATTATAGAATAATATCTAATTATTAATGTATTTAAGACAGAATATTAATGATTAAAATTCATATTTGATATTCAATTTACTTTAAATATAATGTATTATAAAAAACAAAAAAAGGATTTTAAATGCAAATACGAATTTATTATGAAGATACCGATGCAGGTGGAGTGGTATATCATAGCAATTACTTAAAATTTTGCGAAAGAGCAAGAAGTGAGATATTTTTTCAAAAAAACGCAAAAATTTTTGATAAAAACACAGGACATTTCCTACTTACTAAAGCAAATTGTAACTTTTTAAAACCCGCTAAACTTGGAGATCTTATAGAAGTAAAAACATTTATCGCAAAGCTTAAAAAAGCTTCAGTTTGTATAAAACAAGAGATTTACAAAGATAGCACCAAGCTTTTTGAGGCTGATTTTACCCTAGCTTTTTTAAAAAATGAAAAAGTAGCCCCTATAGATGAGGCTATAGCTAAGGTTTTTACTGATTTTGCAAAGGAGTAAAACCTAAGCCTTGCGAGCGAATGATTTTAACCTTATAGTCAAATTGATTATCATTTAAACTCTCATCGAAAATTCTTTGAGAGTCTTTATCTAAAAACTGCGTATAAAAATAATCAAGCCCCACGCTAGTTGCATACGCTATCCAGTTGTAATTAATATTTTGCGAAAAAAGCTCATTAAGATAGCTTAGAGTTTGATCCTCATTAGAAATGGAATTTGCTAGCAAAAGTTTTTTTCTATCGTTAATTTGCGTTAAACTTAGCAAAATAGGATTATAATTAATCTGAGTTGATAATAACACAAAAGGCTCTATATCATAAGTTCTTATTTGTGAGCTTATAAGCGCTGTTTTAATCAAAGAAGTATTTAAAATAATACTAGAATCTTGAAAACTTCTATTTTGATTTAAAATACTTCTAAAATCAAATTTAGAACTATTAATAGTATAAATTTTCTCACTACCATTACCTGCGTTTAAAACATTCTCATCTAAGCGATTTGCCAAAGGTGTTCCATCTGAAAAAATAATATTTTTACCATTTGAATATTCTAAAAGTTTTTGAATTTGTTTTTGATAGTCTATACTTCCAAAATACACATTTTCATTTTGCGTATCAAAATTTCTTTTATGTGCAGTAGGAATAAAAACTTTTACATTAGAATCAAGGCTTTCTTTTAATAAATTTTTCACACCTTTATCTGTAAAACCTGCGATGATGTAATTAAATTTCTCATCTTGAGCTTGCTTAAAAGCTTTAGTTATCTTGTTCTCATCTTCTGTGCCTATTAAAAACACCTTTACTTTTATTTGCGCTCTTTGTCTTAATAAATACGCTATGCTTGAATTTATAATAGTATTAGAATAACTTTTAATCGTTTGCTCAGGTATAATAATAGCTAATTTTACGCTAGCATTTTTTTGAATTCTTTTTTCAAAATCTATGATGGAATTTAAAAGTTTAGTATAAATATTAACCAAAAGTTCATTTGCATTATCATTGTTAAATCTTGATAAGAAATTAAAATAAAGTCCTGTTTCTAACAAAGTAAATAAACAATCATTATCACAATTTTGAAATTCTAAATTAGGATAAAAAGACTCACTAGGTTCTATGGGCGATGGTTTTTGCTCTTTTGCAAAAGCACTTAAAGTTAAAACAAAAATCATCATCAAACAAACTAAACTTTTTCTCATAAATAACCTTTTATTTTTTTAATATCTTCTATAAATTCAGCATAAAAGCTAGGATTTTTACTCAAAAAATTCAAATCATAACTTGGCAAAAGCAAAGCATTATTAAAACGCATACATTGCCCTTTGTATTTTTGAAAGTTCTCAAAACCCAAACTTACAAAAGCTTCTTGACCAAGACATAAAATAATCTTTGCTTTTACAAAATCAAGCTCATTATAAAAATACGGCAAGCATAATTTTAGTGCTTGATCATCTATTTTAAAATTACTAAAACATTTAAACATATAAGAAAAATATATCTCATCTTCTTTTAAATTTAAAAGCTCTTTGCATAATCTTAAAAACTCTTGTTTGTTTTTAGAAGCAAAAAACTTTCCACTTTCGTTTTCTTCTTTATCAATAAAAGCTTGATAAATCAGAATTTTAGCATTTTTGGCTTCTTTTTCTATTAAACTATACTTTCTTAATTTAGAAAAATGACAAAGATTGCAAGTTTTTACTCTTTCGTTTAATTCTTTAAAACTTAAGTTAAAATGTCTAATTTGCTTTTGTTCATCAAAGTATTCATAACCAAAAGCTTTTAGATAATACAAACTGCGTTTATTCATCACATCAATGCTTCTAAATTTTCACCCTCTAAACGATAAGTTCTCCACTCGCTCATATGTCTTGCATTTAACTTGGTATAAAATTCAATCCCCAAATCATTATCATTTAAACAAACCCACTCTAAACGTTTGAGATTTTTTTCTTTACAAATTTGTGCTAAATATTTAAAAACAGCTCTAGCATAACCTTTTTTTCTATGCTTTGGTTGTATGTAAATATCTTCTAGGTATAATCCACCCAAACCCCAAAAAGATGAAAAAGTAAAATAATACATCACATAGCCTATTATCTCACCATCAACCTTTAGGCTTAAAGCCTTAGCGTATTCATGTTTAAAAAATGATTCTTCAAGTTCTTTGCTTGTGCATTTTACATCTTCAAGCATATTTTCATGAATAGCAAGTTCTTTGAGTAATTCTAAAATTTTTTCCAAATCTTCTTTTTTACTCTCACAAATTTCAAAAGCCATTATTTTTCCTTAGTTTACAAAATAAAATCAAAATTTAGCAAAAAGTTTTAAAATAACTCTTAATTAAAAGCAGATTTAAGTAAGATTTTGCTAACATACTCGCTTATTATTTTGTTTTTTATTTTAAGTTAAGGAAAAAATATGAAAAGAACATATCAACCACATAAAACTCCTAAAAAAAGAACTCACGGCTTTCGTGTACGTATGAAGAGCAAAAATGGTCGCAAAGTGATCAATGCTAGACGTGCTAAAGGTAGAAAAAGATTAGCGGTATAAAAGATTTTCTAAGTATTAACGACTTAGGAGAGTTTGCAGCAATTTATAAAGAAGGTAAAAAATGGCATTGCGAAGGCATGATCATCTTTTACTCTTTAAGCGAAGAAAAAAAATTCGCCGTTGTTGCTAGTAAAAAAGTTGGAAAAGCTGTTATAAGAAATAGAGCCAAAAGGCTCTTAAGATCAGCTTTTTTTCAGGTTAAAAATCAAGTTGAAAACGGAAAATACATACTTGTAGCTAAAACAAGTATCACTGAAATTCCTTTTTTAAAATTAGAAAAAAACTTGAAATGGGGTTTGAAAAAAATAGGATGCATAAAATAGTTTGTCTAAAATTTATCAGATTTTATCAACTCTTTATCAGTCCTTTTAAACCACAATGCTGTAGGTATTACCCAAGTTGCTCTGAGTATGCCTTATGGCAATTTAAAAAAAATAATATTTTTAAAGCATTTGGTGCAGTTTTTTTAAGAATTTTAAAATGCAATCCGTTTTTTAAAGGTGGTATTGATTATCCTAAAATACGCAAGAATAATCTAAACTCAGGTATATGTTTTAAACCTAGTTTTAATGCTTTAAAACAACTCAATTATCTTTATATCCCTTGCAACGATAATCAATTTTTTTTAATTAAGATTATATTTCCAAAGGACAATCCGTGTCAGAAAATTTATCTCAACAAAAACGCATATTAATTGCTGTTGTATTATCATTTTTATTTTTTGTAGTTTATGATTATTTTTTTATACCCAAAGCTCCGCAAACTGAGAAAAATATCACTCAAATAGAACAAAACAACTCAGCTCCACAAAGCACTACAAGTACTAACTCTCAAGCTCCAAAAACAGAACTTAGCGTTAATCAAAAAGAAGAAATAGCAGTTGTTAAAAGTGAACATTTTGAAGCACATATTGACTCTTTAGGTAGGATAGCTAAATTTTATCTAAGTGATGAAAAATACAAAGATGAAAATGGCAAAAGTATTAATCTAGTAGATACTTCTTTATCACCTTTACCATTAGAAATAAGATTTAGTGATGCAAAAATCAATCAAGAGGCATTTAATACACCATATACCACAAGTCAAAAAACTATCAATGTCAGCGATGAAAACACAACCTTGATCCTTACTCAAAATTTAAATGATTTAGTAGTAACTAAAAAAATCACTTTCCATAAATATGGAAACTATGATTTAGAAGTTAATCTAAGCAAAGACGCAGCTTATTTTATCACACCAGGTTATCGTCCAAATATAGCAGTTGATAGCTATACAGTACATGGGGTTTTGATCTTAGATAAAGATGATAAAATCACAATGTTAGAAGATGGCGATGTAGAAAATGATGAAAGTTTTTCTAATGTAACCCTTATGGCGGCTTCAGATCGCTATTATAGTGCTTTCTTTTATAATTTTGAAAAACCACTCAATGCTGTAGTTACTAAAGATAATCACGAAAATTCTATCGTTTTTGCAAGTGCGACAAATACTTTTAAGGCAAGCGGTTATGTTGGCTCAAAAGAGCATGAAATTTTAAGAAGCATTCATGCGGATTTAGATGATGTTGTGGAATATGGTTGGTTTACTTTTATAGCTAAGCCTATGTTTGAATTTTTAAATTTCTTACATGGCTACATGGGCAACTGGGGTTGGGCTATTGTAGTGATGACTTTAATTGTGCGCATTATTCTTTTCCCACTTACTTACAAATCAATGCTTTCTATGAATAAACTCAAAGATTTAGCGCCTAAAATGAAAGAAATCAGAGAACGTTATAAAGGCGATCCGCAAAAGATGAATTTGCACATGATGGAACTTTATAAAAAACATGGTGCAAATCCTATGAGCGGATGTTTACCAATACTCATTCAAATTCCAATTTTCTTTGCAATTTATAGAGTTTTACTAAATGCTATAGAGCTAAAAGCTGCACCATGGGCTTTTTGGATTACAGATTTATCTGTGATGGATCCATGGTTTATCTTACCTATATTTATGGGTCTAACTATGTTTATCCAGCAACTTATCACACCAATGGCTATACAAGATCCTATGCAAGAAAAGATTATGAAATTTTTACCATTAATTTTCACTTTCTTCTTCTTAACCTTCCCAGCAGGTTTAACTTTATATTGGTGTGTAAATAATATATGCTCACTTATTCAACAAGTGATTGTAAATAAACTTTTCAAAAACCACAAAAAAGAGGAAATAGCTAAACATGAACATAGAAGCTAAAGACTTACAAACTGCACTCATAGAAGCCTCAAAACAACTTGAGTGCTCTGTGATTGATCTAGAATATGAAGTTATTCAACATGCTAAAGCAGGATTTTTTGGTTTGTTTAGAAAAAATGCTATTATTTGTATTAAAGGACACAAAAAAACCAAAAAACCTCATCAAGAAAAAGCTAAAAAAAATCAAAACGAGAATTTTAGCAAACATTCACAAAAAAATCTTGAAAAAAATGAACACTACAAAGAACACAGAGAAAGTTTTCAAAAACCACTTGAAGCCAATGCTCCAACTAAAGAACATTATAAAGTAAAAAATGATGCTATTTTTGATTCATTTCATAAAGAATCACCAGAAGAAAAAAATATCGCTTCTTATATTGATGAGATAAAAATTTCACTAGAAAATTTACTGGCAACTTTTGATTTTGATATCAAGGTTGTACAAGTTAGTGTTTGGGACGAAAATTGTGTATTGATAAAACTTGATGGAGAAGATGCAGCTTTACTTATAGGCAAAGAAGCCCATAAATATAAGGCTTTTTCATATTTACTTTATAACTGGCTTAGCGCTAAATATAAAATTCAGCCAAGGCTAGAAATTGCTCAATTTTTAGAAAATCAAACCCAAGCTATAGAAAATTATTTAAAAATTCTTATAGAAAAAGTAGAGAGTACAGGAAGAGTCCAAACAAAGCCTTTAGATGGAATTTGGCTAAAACTTGCATTAGAAAAATTAAGAGAACGTTTTCCTGATAAATATGTAGCTATTAAACAAAATGACGATCAAAGATACATCGTTGTAAATGATTTTTTGAAGAAAAATGAATGAATGACACTATAGCTGCTATAGCCACAGCCCATGGAGTGGGCTCTATAAGTATCATTAGAGTAAGTGGGGAGAAAGCTTTAGAGCTTGCATTGAAAATTACCCACAAAAAAGAATTAACGCCCCGCTATGCACACTTGTGCAAACTTTATAAAAACAACAATGACTTCTTAGATGAAGCTTTAGTGATTTATTTTAAAGCACCCTACTCTTTTACAGGAGAAGATATAGTAGAATTTCAACTTCATGGGGGTTTTTCTTTGAGTGAAATTTTACTTGATGAGCTTATTTTAGCAGGAGCGCGTCTTGCTAGCCCTGGAGAATTTAGCAAAAGAGCTTGTTTAAATGGCAAAATGGATCTTTTAAAAGCTTTAAGTATACAAGATGTCATCATGTCAAAATCAACAAGTGCTGCAAATATCATAGCAAAAAACATTAAAGGTGATTTAAGTAAATTTTTAAATACCATTAGAATGGATCTTGTTCAAACCCTTGCTTTTGTAGAAACTAGTATTGATTATGCAGATGATGACTTACCACAAGATTTACTTGATCAAATCATTACCATGTGTGAAAAAAATTCAAAACTTTTACGCGATATAGTAGATATTTCTTTAAGTAAAAAAGGACTTATAGAAGGCTTTAAAGTTGCTATTATCGGTAAACCAAATGCAGGAAAAAGCTCATTATTAAATTCACTTTTAGCATTTGATAGAGCTATTGTTTCTAATATTGCAGGTACCACAAGAGATCGTATCGAGGAAAGCTTGAAAATAGGCTCACATTTAATCAAAATTATCGACACAGCAGGTATAAGAAATGCAGATGATGAGATAGAAAAAATCGGAGTTAACTTAAGCTATGAAAGCATTAAAGAAGCAGATATTATCATAGCTGTTTTTGATGGATCTAAAGAATTTGAAGAAGAAGATGAGCGTATTTTACAAGCTTTAAAAAATTGTGATAAAAAAATCATTTATGTTTTAAATAAAAGCGATCTAACCACCAAATTTGAACATGAAATTAGTACTTCTTGCATACGCATTTGTGCTCAAGAAAACACCCAAGCCATTAAGGAAAATTTAAATGAATACTTAAATACTTTAGATGGCGATGGAATGCTAATTAGCAATACCTTAATACTCAATGCTTGCAAGAATACTAGCGAAGCTATTTTGCGCGCAAGGGATTTATTAAAAGAAAGTTCTTTAGAACTTTTTGCTTTTGAACTAAATTTAGCCATAGGAGAGATAGCCCAATTCACAAAAGATTTTGAAAGAGATGAAATTTTAGATGCTATGTTTAGTAATTTTTGTTTAGGTAAATAAAAAGGAGAGAAAATGGATAAAGAAATTATAAAACAACACAAAATTAGTGACGAAGAATATCAAGAAATTTTAAATATACTAGGCAGAAAGCCTAATTTACTAGAGCTTGGAGTAATTTCTGCTATGTGGAGCGAGCATTGCTCATATAAATCAAGCAAAAAATACCTTAATGGCTTTCCAACCAAGGCTCCTTGGGTAATCCAAGGTCCTGGTGAAAACGCTGGGGTGATAGATATAGGCAAAGGAATGGCAGCTGTATTTAAAGTAGAAAGTCACAATCACCCAAGCTTTATAGAGCCATTTGCAGGTGCAGCAACAGGTGTGGGCGGAATTTTACGTGATGTTTTTACCATGGGCGCAAGAGTTGTTGCAGGTATGAATTCTTTAAAATTTGGCAATATCCACGATGAAAAAATAGGCAAACATCAAAAATATTTAGTTAAAGGTGTAGTAAGTGGAATTTCACACTATGGTAATTGCATGGGTGTGCCTACTATTGGTGGAGAATGTGCTTTTGATGAATGTTTTAATGGAAATATCTTAGTTAATGCTTTTGCGCTTGGAACTTGCAAAATCGAAGATATTTTTTATGCAAAAGCTGAAGGTATAGGCAATCCTGTAATTTATGTGGGTTCAAAAACTGGTCGCGACGGGCTTGGCGGAGCTGTAATGGCAAGTGATAGCTTTAATGAATCTAGTAAAAGCTTAAGACCAACCGTGCAAATTGGCGATCCATTTGCTGAAAAATTGTTAATGGAAGCTTGTTTGGAACTTTTCAAAACTGATTATATAGTTGGAATTCAAGATATGGGTGCAGCAGGACTTACTTCAAGCTCTTTTGAAATGGCAGGACGCAGTGGTAGCGGTATGAAACTTTATCTTGATAAAACTCCTATGAGAGAAGAAGGTATGACTCCTTATGAGTTAATGCTAAGTGAATCTCAAGAGAGAATGCTAATTTGTGCCAAAAAAGACTATGAAGAAAAAGTTATAGAAATTTTTAATAAATGGGGGCTTGATGCAGCTATTATAGGCGAAGTTACCGGTACTGGCAAAATGGAACTATTTTGGCATGATGAATTAGTTGGCTTAATCCCTATTGAACCACTAAGTGAAAAAGCACCTATACTTGATAGACCTGTGGCTAAACCAAAATACTTAGATGAGATAAAAAACTATCAATTTAAGCTCAACATTCCTACCCAAGAAGCATTTGAAAAACTCCTTGCAGATGAAAATGTTAGCAATAAAGCTTATATTTATGAGCAATTTGACTCAAGCGTACAAACCAATACTTTAAAAAGCAATGGAGCTCTAGGAGCCAATAGCATTAGAATCAAAGAAAACAACTGCTTACTTTCTATGGCCATTGAGTGTAACTCAAGATTAAACTATGTAAATCCAAAAATCGGCGCAGCAGCAGCTGTTGCAAGTGCAGGAAGGAAAATAGCATGCTCAGGAGCTAGACCTTTAGCAATTAGCGATTGTTTAAATTATGGTAACCCACAAAACCCTGAAGTAATGTGGCAATTTGCCCAAGGTTGTGAAGGTATTAAACTCGCTTGTAAAGAACTCAATACACCTGTAGTAAGCGGAAATGTTTCTTTATATAATGAAACCGATGGAGTAAGTATTTTTCCAAGTCCAACCATAGCTTGTGTTGGAGTAAATGAAAAAGCAGAAAATGTCTTAAAATCATATTTTAGCAAAGATACTAGCGCTATTTATCTACTTGGAGAAAGCAAAGGTAGTTTTGGTGGATCTTTAATTGCTAAAGCACTAGATCAAAAAGTAGCAGGAGAGCTTGAAGATATAGATTTTAACGCAGAATTAAAACTATGGGATTTCCTATTAAAAGCAAACGAAGCAAAATTACTTGATTGTGCTAATAGCATAGGTATAGGTGGTCTTGCTATTACCTTAGCTAAAATGAGCGCAAAGGCAAATTTAGGTATTGAAATAAAAACTAATTTTGAAGATAAGAGTTTTATTTTCGAAGAAAGTCCAACAAGAGTTATAGTTGGTGTTAAAAATGAAGGAAAATTTATCAAATTTGCAAATGAAATAGGAGTTAAATTTACAAAACTTGGAAATTTAAATGAAAAAGATTTCATTTTAGATGATATTAAGATATCTTTAGCAAAACTACAAACAATTTATTTTGATAAATTTAATGAGTATTTAGGATAAAAATGCTTTTTGTTTTACTCGTATTGGCAATTTTGGCATTTTATTGGTATTATAAAACATGGGGTAAAGATGATCTTTTAGGCTCTTTAAAAAAAGGAGCTAAAAGTTTCTCTCAAGGTTTTAAACAAGGCTATCACGAAGAAAGAATTGATGGATTTAAAAGAAGATTAAACTACTATGTTATAGCACTTTTAGCAAAAATAGCAAAAAGTGATGGCAGAGTTAGTGAAAATGAAGCTAATATGATCTCACAAATTCTTGATTACAATGCTAAAGATTCAAGAGAAAGAGAATTTTTAAAACAAAGTTTTAATGAACACAAAAACACCTTAAATGACACCTATGAAGTAGCCAAAGAACTCATCAAGGAAGTACCTTTACCTCAACAAGAAAGAATTAATATATTAAATGTTTTGGTCGCAATGGCCTTGATTGATGGAGAACTTAACAGCACTAAAAAAGATGTATTAAAAGTCATTGTCAAAGCATTTAATCTTGATGTAAATATACTTGAGAGACTTCTAAATTCTATGCAAACTCAAAAGGTGGGTATGAATTTGCAAAAAGCATGTGAGGTCTTAGGTGTAAGCGAAAATGTAAATTTACAAGAGCTTAAAAAACGCTATAGAGAACTTGCTAAAAAATATCATCCTGATATTTTAAACGCAAACAACAGCGATGAAGCAAAAATAAAAGAAGGTGTAAAAAAATTTCAAGAAGTTAATGAATCTTATGAATTTTTAAAACAATACATAGAAAGGAAAAATCAATGAAAGCACTAATTAGTGTCAGTGATAAAGAAGGAGTAGTAGAATTTGCTAGTGAGCTTGCAAAATTAGGTTTTGAGCTTTTATCTACTGGAGGCACTTATAAGCTTTTAAAAGAAAATAACCTACAAGTACAAGAAGTTAGTGATTTTACTCAAAGTCCTGAAATGTTTGAAGGACGTGTAAAAACCTTGCACCCAAAAATTCATGGCGGAATTTTGTACAAAAGAGAAGATGAAAGCCACCAAAAGCAAGCTAAAGAGTATAATATAGAAAGCATAGACTTACTTTGTGTAAATTTATATCCTTTCAAAAAAACTACAATTTTAACCCAAGATTTTGATGAGATTGTAGAAAATATCGATATCGGTGGTCCCGCTATGATACGCAGTGGCGCAAAAAACTTTAAAAATGTCATTGTAGTTTGTGATATTTTAGATTATGATAAAATCATACAAGCTTTAAAAGATAATACTTTAGATCTTGATTTTAGAAGAGCTTTGATGATCAAAGCTTATGAGCATACAGCAAATTATGATGCTTATATAGCAAATTATATGAACGAGCGTTTTAATGGTGGTTTTGGAGCAAGTAAATTTATTGTAGGTCAAAAAGTGTTTGACACAAGATACGGAGAAAATCCTCATCAAAAAGGTGCTTTATATGAATTTGATGACTTTTTCACACACAATTTTACAACCTTAAAAGGCGAGGCAAGTTTTAACAATCTAACCGATATTAACGCAGCTTTAAATTTAGCAAGTGCTTTTGATAAAGCTCCAGCAGTAGCCATTGTAAAACATGCAAATGCTTGTGGTTTTGCTATAAAAGAAAACTTACTCCAAAGCTATATCCATGCGCTTAAATGCGATACCTTGAGTGCTTATGGAGGAGTTGTAGCTATCAATGGAACCTTAGACAAAGAATTAGCACAAAAAATCAATGAAATTTATATAGAAGTAATCATTGCAGCAAATGTAGACGATGATGCTTTGGAAGTTTTTAAAGATAAAAAACGTATTAAAATCTTTACACAAAAAGCGCCATTTTTAACTAGAGCTTATGATAAATATGATTTTAAACATATAGATGGTGGTTTTGTATATCAAGATAGCGATGAAGTTAAAGAAGATGAATTAAAAAATGCGGTATTAAAAAGCGAAAGAAAAGCTAATGAACAAGAATTAAAAGATCTTGAAATAGCTATGAAAATTGCTGCATTTACCAAATCAAATAACGTAGTTTATGTAAAAAATGGCGCTATGGTGGCTATTGGCATGGGTATGACAAGTCGTATTGATGCAGCTAAAGCAGCTATTAATAAAGCTAAGGAAATGGGACTTGATTTAAATGGTTGTGTTTTAGCAAGCGAGGCTTTCTTTCCATTTAGAGATAGCATAGATGAGGCTAGTAAAATAGGTGTAAAAGCTATTATTGAACCAGGTGGAAGCATAAGAGATGAGGATATCATCCAAGCTGCTAATGAATATGGTATTGCACTATATTTTAGTGGCGTAAGACACTTTTTACATTAACACAAGGAGCTTAAATGTTTAAAAGCATAGGTGCAAAGATATCTTTAGCAATGATTTCTACATTGCTAATTAGTTTTATTATTATGCAAATTATTTTACAAAAAGACTCTCAGCAAACGACCGATAGAATCAGCCGTGCACATTTAGATACCTTAAGTACTTCTGTTTTTCAAACATTAAGAATGGCAATGAATTTAGGTGACCCTGCTATTATAGAACAAGCTATAAAAGATGCTGGAGAAATTGAAGGCATAAAAGATATTAAAATTTATCCTTCAAAGGGCACAATTGAACTTTTTGAAATGCAAAAATATATAAAAAGTGATGAAAGTATCATCAACGAACAATTTAACAAGCCGCAAATACAAGCTGTTGAAATCAATAACAATCAAGGACATTATCTAAGACTTATACGCCCATTAATCGCTAATGAAAGTTGCTTAGCTTGTCATGCTAATGCTAAAGAAGGTGATGTTTTGGGTGTTATGGATATGTACAATGATTTAAAACATGTAGATGATGATTTGGCAAGCTCAGCTAGAACTTATATTATAATCTTTAGCATAGCTTTACTTTTTACTGTTTTTGCTGTGCTTTATATTTTAAAAATAGTTGTGGGTAATCCGGTTTTAGATCTTTTAAAACACGCTAAAGAATTAGCTAGCGGCGATGGGGATTTACGCGCAAGAATCAACATAAAAAGCACTGATGAAATAGGCAAAGCTTGCACCTACATCAACCAATTTATTGAAAAAATTCAAAATGCAGTGATTTCTACTAATGAAAATTCTCAAATGGTAGATAAACAATCTAAGCTTTTAAATACCAATGCGCTTGATCTAGCAAATAGAACAAAAGAAGGTCACACAAAAACTGATGAATCTTATCATTTAAGTGAGCAAATTCATACAGAGTTGCAAGATCTTGCTGAGCTTTCAAACAATGCAAATAAAGCCAATACAAAATCTTTTGAAGTTTTAAACACCATGCTTGATTCATTAAATCAGGTAGTAGATAAAGTAAGAGTTGTTGCAGAAAATGAAGATGTTTTATCTCAAAAAGTTGAAGTTATGGAAAAACAAGCAGAAGAGATCAAAAAAGCTTCTGATATGATGGGAGAAATTGCTGATAAAACTAATCTTTTATCATTAAATGCAGGTATTGAGGCTGCACGTGCTGGAGAATTTGGTCGTGGTTTTTCAGTTATTGCTGAAGATGTAAGAAATCTTGCTCAAAGTTCAGAAGAATTTTTAAAAAATATTGCTATTGTCACCAAGCAATTAGTAGATAGTATTAATGAAGTTTCTAAAGAATTAAAACACAATGCTAAAGAAATTAATTCTTTAAACCAAGATGCAAAAGATCTTGTAGAAGGGACCAATGAAGTAAAAGTTTGCAATGAAAATGCAAGAGACTTAGCAAATGCTTGTATGCAAAAAATCTCAAGCACACAAGAAACTTTACAATCTTTACTTGATAAAATGCAAGAAACGGTAAAATTAAGCGATAAAAATGAAGAAATTTCAAAAATTTTGCTTGATGTTGCTCATGAGTTAAATGTAGTTTGTCAAAATTTAGAAGATGAATTAAAACATTTTCATGTATAAGGAGAATAAAAATGAGAAAAATAATCACATTAAGCATAGCAAGTTTAGCTGTTTTTAGTGGGTGTTCTGTGGCAAATTTAAGTGTTGATGATTTACAAAATAAAGAATTTACCATAAGTTCTTATAAAGCAAATGGAAAAAGCTACGAACTTCCTCAAAATACAAAAACAAGTATTAGTTTTGACAATAAAGACAAAAGGCTTTTTGGAACAGCAGGATGTAATAGATTTTTTGGAAATTATAAAGATCAAGGAAGCAGCATAAAAATAGAAGACAATCTTGCTTCAACAAAAATGCTTTGTGATCAAGAATCTATGAAATTTGAAGACAATTTCCTAAGATACTTTAATGGAGAATTTAAAATCATTAACGATGATGATGGAATTGTTTTAGAAAATAAAAAAATGAAAGTTTATTTAAAATAAGCCTTAAGGCTTATTTTAAATGCTCTAATATATCCTCGCAAACCTCTCTAGGTTCTTTTGCTTTATAAATAGGTCTTCCAACCACAATAAAATCTGACAAATTATCCTTAGCACACTCTATATCAGCTACTCTTTTTTGATCATCTGAATTTTCTTTAAACGGACGAATTCCAGGCGTTAATGTAATAAATTTTGTACTTGTATTTTCTTTTATCAGCAAGCTTTCATATACTGAGCAAACCATACCATCAAGACCACTTTCATAACTAATTTTAGAAAAATCTTTAACAGCTTGTTTAATATCTTGTTTATACACACTAAAAAATTCTTGCTCATCAAAGCTAGTTAAAGCAGATACGGCAAGCACTAAAGGTCTTTTGCTTAAAGCATTTAAGCGCTCCATAATCATACACATAGCACTTTTACCTGCACTTGCATGGATATTAAACATATCTACATCAAGTTTAGTAAGTTCTTCACAAGCATCTGCCATAGTATTTGGTATATCATAAAGCTTTAAATCTAAAAATATTTTAAAATTATCCACTTTTTTAATCGCTTCTAAAAGCTTTACTCCATCTCTTAAATACGATCTAAGCCCTATTTTAACCCAAAGATCTAAACCTTTTAATTCCTTGGCTAAATTTATACACTCATCATAGCTTGCCACATCAAAAGCCACGCAAAGTTTCATTGTGCTTCCTTGTTGATTTTATCTAATACTCCATTGATAAATTTAGGAGCATTGTCCCCTGCCATTTCTTTTGCAAGCTCTATAGCCTCGTTAATGATAATCGCTTTTTGTGTAGAAGTAAATAAAATCTCATAAGCACCTAAACGCAAAATGGCCTTTTCTATACTAGCTACTCCATCTAATTTGTGTTCTTTCAAACACTCATTGATTTTCTCATCAAGCAAAGCAAGTTGCTCATTAATGCCATTATACAAATCTAGAGTGAATTTTCTTTGATCATTGCGAATTTTTTTCTCATCTAAAAATTCATTAATAAAATCTTTATTTTCTTGGTTTAGCTGTGCTGCATAAAGCAAAGAAACAATACTTTGTCTTACTTGGTGTCTAGTAGCCATTTTAAGCCTTAATTTTTTGGATTAAATTAAGCATTTCAACCACAGTAAGCATAGCTTCAAAACCTTTATTACCTGCTTTACTACCTGCTCTTTCTATGGCTTGCTCTAAAGTATCAGTTGTTAAAACTCCAAAGCTTACAGGTATATTAGTTCCAAGTCCTACGCTTGCTATACCTTTAGTAGTTTCAGCCGCTACATAATCAAAATGTGGCGTACTTCCACGAATTACCGCTCCAACACAACAAATTCCATCAAATTTTTTACTCTCACAAGCTTGTTTTAGCGCAAAAGGAATTTCAAAAGCACCTGGCACTAAAATAAGACTTAAGTTCTCTTCCTTACCCCCATGTCTTAAAAAAGCATCTTTAGCACCTTCAACTAAACGATCTGTGATAATATGATTAAATCTTGCATTAATAATTGCAATTTTCTCATCACCTTTTAAACTTAAATTTCCTTCTATTATCTTCATATTTTTCCTTTTTTAAATGATTTCTTGAATTTTTAAAAGCGTATTTACGCAATTTTTAAGTCTTGAAAGATCAAGCATATTTGGTCCATCACATAAAGCCTTACAAGGGTCAATGTGCGTTTCAAAGAAAAATCCATCTACACCCACACTAGCTGCAGCTCTTGCTAAAGGCTCTACAAATTCACTTTTACCTCCACTACTTCCACCATTTGCTCCTGGCATTTGCACACTATGAGTAGCATCAAAAACAACCGGAGCATATTTTCTCATGATAACCAAACTTCTCATATCTACAACTAAATTTCCATAGCCAAAACTAGAACCCCTCTCAGCTACAAAAACACCATTTTCTTTGGCTATTTCAAAACCTTCTTCGTTAATGCCTCTAGTTTGTAAAATTTTAGCTACGCTGTATTTAATGTCTTCAGGATTTAAAAATTGCCCCTTTTTTACATTTACCTTAGCTTTTGTTTTAGCAGCAGCCACCAATAAATCAGTTTGCCTGCATAAAAAGGCAGGAATTTGTAAAACATCTATAACCTCAGCCGCAATACTTGCTTGAGAACTCTCATGAATATCAGTTAAAATTTGCATGCCAAATTTATCTTTAACTTTTTGCAAAATTTCCAAGCCTTTTTCAATACCTGGTCCTCTAAAACTATTAATACTGGTTCTATTTGCTTTATCAAAACTTGATTTAAAATAAAAATCAATTCTATCATCTTTTAAAAAGCATTCAAGCTCTTGTGCAACCTTAAAAACAAGCTCTTCATTTTCTATCACACAAGGCCCTGCTATTAGTATCATTTTTTTCATCATTTTTTCCTTGTTTTTTTATTATTTTACTTTATTTTTATTATTTTCTTCAAGAGGAAAAACAAAATTTAAAATAATAGCTGTAATCCCACCTGCTGCAATCCCTGAAGAAAATAAAGTTTTAAACCACATTGGCATAAATTCTAAAATATCAGGATTATTAGAAACTCCAAGTCCTATACCCAAACTCATAGCTATGATGATAATAGAACGACGGTTTAAATTTTCTTTAGAGATAATCCTAACCCCCGTTGCAGCTATAGTACCAAACATCACTAAAGTTGCCCCACCTAAAATAGGTTCTGGAATTTGCAAAGTAATATCAGCCACAATAGGAAATAAACCCAAAATCATCAACATAAAAGCTACAATAAACCCTACATAGCGACTTGCAACACCTGTTAAAGCTATGACACCATTATTTTGCCCAAAACATGAGTTTGGAAAAGTATTAAAAAAGGCCGAAACAAAAGAATTAAAACCATTTGCCAAAACTCCACCTTTTAATCTTTTTGCATAAAGTTCACCTTTAACCGGCTGATTTGAAACTTCACTAGTAGCGCTAATATCACCAATTGTTTCTAAAGAAGTTACCATAAAAACTAAAATCAAAGGTAAAATGAGATTATAATCAATACTCAAACCATAGTGCAAAGGATCAGGTAAAAACATTAAAGGTAAATTTTCATTAAAATTAAAGCTAAAATTTTCAAAAGTCATAGCCACTAAAAGCCCTATTATCATAGCTATAAATAAAGAAGAAATTCTTATATATGCATTATTAAAGCGATTTAAAACAATAATGCTAAAAATCACAACTCCGGCTAATAATAAATTTTGCAAAGAACCAAACTCACCACTTGCCTTAGCCGCAAATCCACCTCCTGCACTCACAAGACCAACATTAATCAAACTAAGACCTATAATCATCACTACTATACCTGAAACCAAAGGCGAAATCACTCTTCTAATAAAAGGTAAAATTTGAGAAATAATCATTTCAGTGGTAGAACAAAGCATTAAAGTGCCAAAAATAGCCCCAAGCATTGCTTCTTGTGATAAACCATTGTTTTTTAAAACAAGTCCACCTAGTATAATAGGCGCAACAAAGTTAAAACTAGTCCCTTGAATAGATAAAAGTCCACTCCCTATAGGACCCCAAGTTTTAATCTGTAAAAGCGAAGCAACACCTGAAGCAAAAAGTGACATGCATATAATTCTAGCTGTATTAGTATCATCTATTCCAAGACCCTTACAAATTAATAAAGCAGGTGTAATCACAGCCACAAACATAGCCATTAAATGCACCAAAGCAGCAAAAAAAGCTTTAGCAAAAGGCGGTTTATCTTCTAAACCATAAATTAAATCTGTTTTATTTTCCATTTTTATTTCCTTTTGTTTGCTTACTAACCAAAATAATTCCTCCTATAATAATGCTAAAAATTCCTATAAAAACCATCAAACTAGGAAATTCATCTCCTAATAATATGCCCAAAAATAAAGTAAAAACTACATCTATATAACTAACCCCAGCAACAACCCCTGCCTTTTTTGCAACCCCATAAGCTTTGGTAACATGAATTTGATACATTGCTCCAAAAACACCCATTAAAATAATAAAAATCCAAGCTTTAAAACTAGGCACAACAAAAGGAGCAATTAAAAAATCAAGTTCTTTTATTTCATAAAAAGAACCTATAATCATAGACATTAAAGGCATTAAAGTACCAATTAAAACAAAAGATAAAGCTATAAAAGGTGCTGGATATGATTTTCTAAGCTCTCTTACACTAGTTAGTGCCAAGGCTGCACAAAAACCACTTAAAATTCCCAAAATGCTATTTTTTAAATCAAAACCTGAATGCATAGTACTATCTGCAAAAGGCTGACAAATTAACAATACTCCTATAAAAGCAATCAAAATCCCAAAACAAGCTTTTAATCCCAAGCTTTCTTTAAAAAATAAAAAAGCAATTAAAGCTATAAAAATCGGTGCTGTTTTTTGAAAAGCAAAAGCTCCACCTAAAGAAATATTAGAAACATTATAAAAGAAAAGATATAAGGCAATCGTTCCTATAACACCTCTAAAAATAAGCAAACCCAAACGACCGCCGCTTTTATGAAAATTTAATTTTGAAAGCGCATAAAGCATAAAAGCTGTGCCTATGATATTTCTAAAAAACATAATTTCAATCGATGATAATTCTTCACTAAGAATTTTTGCACAAGCGCCTACAAGTGCAAATTCTATGGAAGCAATAATCATAAAATATATACCTAAATTTTTTTTAACTATTCTTAACATATAAATTCCATATAAAAATTCCCGTTATTTTAGTCTTTTTTGCTTAATTTTAAGGCAATTTTTATATAATCACAAATAAAAATTTAAAAATGAGTATTAATGCAAAGTATTATTTTAATAGGAAAACCAAATGTTGGCAAATCAAGTCTTTTTAATAGACTTGCAAGAAAACGCATAGCTATCACCAGTGACATAAGTGGGACTACAAGGGATACCAACAAAATAGAAGTGGAAATTGATGGTAAAAGAGCCTTATTGGTAGATAGTGGTGGACTTGATGAGAGCAATGAACTTTTTAAAAATGTCAAAGCAAATTCATTAAAAGCTGCTAAAAATAGTGATATTATCTTTTATATGGTGGATGGAAAATTTCTGCCCGATGATGAAGATAAAGCTTTTTTTTATGAAATGAAAAAACTCAACAAACCTATAGCCTTAGTAATTAACAAGGTGGATAATAAAAAAGATGAAGAAAGATCTTGGGAATTTTCTAATTTTGGCGTGAAAGAAGTTTTTAATATCTCTGTTACACATAATATAGGCATTGATGAGCTTTGCATGTGGGCTGGCAAGTTTTTAAATGAAAGTTTTTTAAATGCAGATGAAGACGAAGACTTTGAAAGCTATTTAGAAAATTTTGATGAAAATAGCGGAGATTTTAAGCTAAAAACTATCAATGAAAACCATATTAAAGTAGGAATTATCGGCAGGGTAAATGTAGGAAAATCAAGTCTTTTAAATGCTTTAGTTAAAGAAGAGCGTAGCGTGGTAAGCGATATAGCAGGCACTACGATTGATCCTGTTAATGAAAGCATTATGCATAAAGATAAAATCATTGAGTTTGTAGATACTGCAGGGATTAGAAAACGTGGTAAAATACAAGGCTTAGAGCGTTATGCGCTAAATAGAACCGAATATGCCCTAGCTAATGCTCAAATTGCACTTTTAGTGCTTGATGCGGCTGAGGGTTTTAACGAGCTTGATGAGCGTATTGCAGGACTTGCTGCCAAGCATTGTCTAGGTGTGATTATTGTGCTTAATAAATGGGATAAAAGCGAGCTTGATTTTGATAAAACTTTAAAAGAATTAAAACTAGATCGTTTTAAATTTCTAGCTTATGCACCCGTTGTAAGCGTATCAGCTTTAAGCGGAAAAAGAGTGCATGTACTTTTAGATAAAATTTTAGAAGTTTTTGCCAATTTTACACAAAAAATTCCAACTGCAAAATTAAATGCCTTGGTAGAAGAAGCCACAAGAGCCCACCCGCTACCACATGATTATGGTAAATTAGTGAAAATTTATTATGCGGTTCAATATGACTTAGCACCTCCAAAAATAGCTCTAATCATGAATAGACCAAAAGCTTTGCATTTTAGCTATAAGCGCTATTTGCAAAATCAAATTAGAAAACAATTTAATTTTGAAGGTGTTCCTTTGATTTTAGCTTCAAGAAAAAAAGGTAGCAAAGATGAGCAAGAAGGATAATCTCCTTTTTGTAGGCTTTATGGGTTGTGGTAAAACAACCATAGCAAGAGCTTATGCTAAAAAATATAATAAAATATTTTTAGATACGGATAGCTTAATCAAAGAAAAATTTAATCTTAAAATTGATGAAATTTTTAAAACATATGGTGAAAAAAAATTCCGTAAAGAAGAGAAAAAACTTGTTTCTTTTTTAACTTGTGTGCAAGATTGCTCTATTGCAAGTGGTGGTGGTTTCATAGAACAAAAAAAACTAAAAGACATTGGGACAATTATATATTTAAAAGCAAGCTTTGATTATCTTTTACAAAGATTAAGCAAGGAAGAATTAGCCACTAGGCCTTTACTTACAAATATAAATAATGCCAAAATTCTTTTTAATCAAAGGGCAAAAAAATATGAAAAAAAAGCAGATATTATAATTAACATTGAAAACAAAAGTATTAAAGAACTTATCAAAGAGATTAAAAAAGAGGTAAAATGAGAGTTATTACAGGATTGCAACCAAGTGGAGATTTACATATAGGCAATTATTTTGGCTCAATCAAACAAATGCTAAATATGCAAGAAGAAAATCAAATGTATATGTTTATAGCAAATTACCATGCTATGACTTCAAGTTTTGATGGTGAAAAACTCAGACAAAATTCACTCAGAGCTGCAGCAGCTTTTTTGAGTTTAGGGATTGATCCGCAAAAAAGCGTGTTTTGGTTGCAAAGTGATATAAAAGAAGTAATGGAACTTTATTGGATTCTTTCTCAATTTACCCCAATGGGACTTTTAGAAAGAGCGCATAGCTATAAAGATAAAATCGCCAAAGGTTTAAATGCCAACCATGGACTTTTTTCTTACCCTGTTTTAATGGCTGCAGATATTTTGCTTTTTAATGCTCAAATAGTTCCTGTAGGCAAAGATCAAATTCAACACGTTGAAATAGCAAGAGACATAGCCTTAAAAGTAAATAATGAATGGGGTGAAATTTTCACTCTACCTCAAGCTAAGGTTAATGATGAAGTTGCGGTAGTACCTGGCACCGATGGAGCCAAAATGAGTAAATCTTATCAAAATACAATCGATATTTTTAATACACCAAAAGCTATTAAAAAACAAATTTCTTCCATTGTTACAGATAGTACAGCTTTAGAAGATCCAAAAGATTGGCAAAATTGCAATATATTTAAAATCGCAAAATTATTTTTAGACAAAACAGAGCAAGAAGCTTTAAAAAGCCGTTATGAAAAAGGTGGCGAAGGTTATGGACATTTCAAAATGTATTTAAATGAAATCATTAGCGAGTATTTTGCCTCAGCCAAGGACGAATATGAAAAATTATTAGCCAATCCTTCAAAAATTGAGGAAATTTTAGAATTTGGAGCAAGTAAAGCAAAAAAACAAGCCCAAGAAACAATGGAAAAAATTTATGCTAAAATAGGACTATAAAAGGAGTTAGAATGTTAGATTTAAAACTTTTACAAAATAATTTCGATGAAATTGCACAAAAATTAAAAGCTAAAAAAATGGATGAAAATTTACTCAAAGAACTGAGTGATTTATTTATAAATTTAAAAAAAGAAAAAGCACTTTTAGAAGAATTTCAAGCTTTTCAAAACAAATTTAGCAAAGAACTTGCAACAGCACAAGATAAAGAAAGCTTAAAAGCACAACTAAGTCAAAATAAAGAAAAAATTAATACTCAATCAAAAATCGTTAATGAATTAGAAGAAAAACTGGAGCAAATTGCTCTAGCAGTACCAAATACCCCTGATGATTGTGTGCCTTTTGGGGAAGATGAGGATGAGAATGTAGAATTAAAAAAAGTTCTTACCCCACCTAGTTTTGATTTTGAAATTAAAGAACATCATGATTTAGGAGAAAAATTAAATTGGCTTGATTTTACAAGAGGAGTTAAAATCTCGCAAAGTCGCTTTTGTGTACTTAAAAATGAAGGAGCTTTACTAAGTAGAGCCTTAGTAAATTATATGATAGATTTTAATAGAAGTAGAGGTTTTGAGTTAGTTAATGTGCCATTTTTAGTAAATAGTGCGACCATGTATGGTACTGGACAACTTCCTAAATTTAAAGATGATATGTATAAGGTAGAAAATGATGATTTATACCTCATTTCAACTTCTGAAATTCCTGTAACCAATCTTTATTCTAATGAAATTTTAACTCAAGAAGAATTACCTTTAAAAATGACTTGCTATAGCGCTTGTTTTAGACAAGAAGCAGGAAGCGCAGGTAGAGACACAAGAGGCATTATAAGACAACATCAATTTGAAAAAGTAGAACTTGTTAGTATATGCAAGCCTGATCAAAGCGAGCTAATGTTTGAAGAAATGCTAAATTGCGCTAGTGATTTGCTAAGCTCTTTAGGTCTAGCACACAGACATTTGATGCTTTGTACTGGAGATTTAGGTTTTTCAGCTGCAAAAACAGTGGATTTAGAAGTTTGGCTTCCATCTCAAAATAAATACCGTGAAATTAGCTCTGTATCTAATTGTAAAGATTTTCAAGCAAGACGTGCAAAAATTCGCTTTAAAAACGATAAAGGCAAAAACGAATTAGTGCATACACTTAATGGCTCTTCGCTAGCTGTTGGAAGAACCTTGGTAGCTATTATGGAAAACTATCAAGAAAAAGATGGAAATATAAGAATTCCTGATGTGTTAAGAAAATACTTTTAAGAGAAAACATGGCCGAAGAAGTAACACTTAAAGAACAAGACAACCAAGAAAAAGCTTTCTCTGAGTTAGATGAAAATCCAGGAGTAGAAGAACAAGCTATCCCTCCTGGCATGATACCTCCTGAATTAGAGGAGGAAGAAAGTACCTTTCAAAGAGTGGAAGAAGAACCTCAAGCACCACAACCTGAAGAGAAAAAAAAGCTTTTTGATAAAAAATTTATTATTTTAATTTCTGCACTTGGAGCTCTTGCTCTAATATTGCTTGTAGTTTTAATTTTACTCATAGTTTTCAAAGAAGATAAACAAGCTATTTTAAATACTCAAGTCTTAGATGATAATACTAGCTCAAGCATCACCAAAGTAAAACAATCAGCATTAGATCTTGTAGTACAAAAAGCAAATTTATTATATGAAAAAGGTGATGTAGAAAGTGCTTTAGAACTTTACAATAACATTAACATTTTTAATCAATCCCTATCTAGTTATAATCTTGGCGTAGCCCAAATGAAACAAAAAGATTATGCTAGCGCAATTGAAAATTTCAAGCAATCTTTAGAATTAGAAGAGCACAAAGTGGCTGCTGCCATAAACACTGCTGTGTGCTATTTTAATCTTGGTAATAAAGAAAAATTTAATTATTATCTTGACTTAGCAAGAGTGCATTTACCACAAGATTCCAAATCATCTTTGTATGATTATTATCTAGGTTTAATTAATTATTATCAAGGATTTTACCCTGAAGCCTTACAAATGTTTATGCGCTCAAACAACATCAATGGTTATCAAGGTGAATCTTATTATCTTGGAGCAAAAGTTTATGCTTTATTAAAATCAGAAAAAAACGCCATTGATTTTTTGCAAAAACAAGAAGATTATGAAGCAAGTTTGCCTTTAGGCTTATTATATGCAAAATCAGGAGACTATCAAAAAGCTAAAGAATATCTTGAAAAAGCCTCAAAGATAGGAGAACATGAAGCTAGAAGTAAGGTTGCTTTAGCCTTAGTTGAATTAAAAACTGGTCAATTTGAAAGTGGTGCGCAAATTTTAAAAGCTCTTTACATCAAAGATAAAGATATAGGTTCAAAATACTATAATATCAAAACAAGATTAAAAAGAAATTTTTCAAATATTGATATTGCCCAACAAAATTTTGCCAAGAGATTGATTACTGGAAAACAACAAATATATGATTTACTGTTTTACTTTTCACCATATCGTGTTTTTGATGTTAAACAAAGCATGGAGCTTATTACAAAGGCTGATTTGGGAAATTTTATACAAGGATATGAGTACGAAAATGAATTACTTGTTAAAAGTAAGGCTTTGTCAGGGGTTAATATAGAATTATCTCATGCTATTAACTTAGCTTTTAATTTTCATCTAAGAGAAGCTAATCAAGAATTTAAAAACTTAAGTGAAATTTATCATGCTCATGATGTAATTCATTATAATCTTGCCCTAACTTACGCACAATTACAAGATTATAACAATGCTTACAAGCACTTTTCAACCGCATATCATTTAAATCCTAAAAATTATATTGCAGGAATTTTTGGCATATATTGTATGGATCTAGCAAAGAAAGATTATACAAAACTTGCTAATGAACTTTTAGAAAATCTCCAAGCAGATAATACCATTGATCAAAACAACAATATATATAAATATTTACTATATTTAGCTAAAAATGACTTTACTGCTACTATTCCTTACCTAGATAATCTTTCAAATACTAATAACACACCTTTGGAGTTAATATTTGCTATTATAGCTGCAAATGGCAATAATCTTGAAACCCTAAGAAACCAAAAAATAAAAGAATTAAAAGATTTATTAAGTGAGGATATTATTAGCAATATTTTATATTTTAACTCCAAAAATATGAATTTAAATATCAAAGAATACGCCAAACAAGCTCAAATGTATTTTTTAAATACCAAACTTGATTATAATTCTTTATTTGGAGGAGCTGGGATAGTTAAAGATAGCTATGTAACGCTTATGCAAATAACAGGCTTACTTAATCATGTTAGAAATGATATTAAAAAAAGACTAGCCATGAGTAATAAAAATTCCATTGGATTAATCTTTGCTCTAGCTTATGTAGATATATTTGCAAAAGAATACCAAGAAGCATATACACTTTATAATATTTTAATAGATGATTACAAAATTAAAGATGCTCAAACTTTATTTTTAGCTGCAGTTGCAGCAATAGGTTCAAATAATCCAAACTCAGCCATTGCTTTACTTGAACTTGCAAGATTAGAAAACGAAGAAACCTTAGAAGCAAGACTTGCTTTAGGACTTTTATACCATGAAGTGCAAAACCTAGAACCTGCTATGTTTCAGTATGAAAAAGTAGGCAATAACTTCGAAAGCAAATTCTTTACTTTTGATATCAAAAACTAGTATTTTCGTTACGAAAATACTAGTTATATAAAATTATATAATTTACTTAACACTTATAAAACCAGGATTATAATTTAAAAAGAAGTGGCTCCGGATGTAGGATTCGAACCTACGACCAATCGGTTAACAGCCGACTACTCTACCGCTGAGCTAATCCGGAACATCAATAAATAAGAAATGGTATTATATAAAAAAAAAATACTCTTGTCAAGAGTTTTTCATAAAAAATTATATTTTTTATAAAATTTCACTCCAGCTAGATTTTTTACAATAATTTTTTGCTCCTTAAGTAGCTTTTCTAATATATCTTTGCTATATTGACTAAATTTATTTTCAACATCAAATTCACTTTGAGCTCTAAGTTGCAACATTTTTAAAAGCTCTTGAGCATTAAAATCAATTTTTTCACCTTTATAATAATGCTTAGCAAGCACAACAGGGGCGCTATTAATATACATACTTAATTCTTCTAATTTTTCCATAGATACACCTTTAACAGGATAAGCTGGAGGTCTATCAATAGTGCTAAAATCTACTCTTAATGGCTTTATTTTATCAAATACCTCATTTAAAGCTAACATTTCTTCTTTATTGTCATTTAAACCTTGTACAACTAAAACTTCCATAACAAGCTCACCTAGAAATTTTTCCCTAAAAGTAATCATTTTATCAATCATTGCTTCAAGTTTAATTTGTTTTAGAGCTTTATCTATTCTATAAAATGTTTTTTCTTTAGCACTATCAAGACTAAATTTAACTACATCAATATCCAATAAAGCATTGAATGTATTTGGATTTAACACACCGCTACCATTACTTAAAATCAAAAGTTTTTTATCTTGTTTTATTTTATTTAATTCACAAACTAATTCTTTTAAATAAGGATACAGACTAGGTTCACCATTTGCAGTTAATGTAAGAAAATCAAATTTCACATCGCTAGCTAAAGATTGCTTTACCTGTTCTAAGATATCTTGAATTTTTGGATATACTAAAGATTTTTCCACGGGTTTTGCAGCTTGCAACTCACAATATACACAATCGAAATTGCACTGCTTTTGATTTGGACTTAAATCAATCCCTAAAGAAAGCCCAAATCTTCTTGAGCTTATGGGACCAAAGGTAATTTTATTCACTTTTTAGATTTCTCTTGAACTAGCTTGATAAAATATTTAGCATTTTCAACAGGAATATCAGGTAAAATACCATGTCCAAGGTTAAAAATATGCGCACCATCTTGCATGATATTTAAAATTTTATCCACTCCTACCTCAATCGCCTTTTTATCATACAATCTACAAGGCTCCATATTACCCTGTAAAGTATACTTAGCGCCTAATTTTTCTTTTGCCAATTCTAAAGGCGTACTCCAATCTACACCAAAAACATCAAAATTTCCATTTATACCATCCAAAAATCCACTAACACCTTTAGGAAATAAAATCACGGGAATATGTGGATATTTTTCTTTGATAAAATCAGCAATTTCAAGCATGTATTTAAAAGAAAATTCAAAAAACATCTCTTTTTCTAAAGCACTTGCCCAACTATCAAATATCTGTATAGCATTAGCTCCTGCTTTAATTTGTTCTTGAATATAATGCTTTAAAGCTAAAGTAAGTTTAGATAAAATTTGATGTAAAAATTCAGGATTTTGATAAACTAATTTTTTACATTTTGTATAATTTTTACTACCACCACCCTCTATCATATAAGTAGCAATAGTCCAAGGACTTCCACAAAAACCAATCAAAGCTTTATCATGCGCAAGTTTTTCTCTAGTAAGCGCTAGTGCATCATAAACATAAGAAAGATTTTTAATACTTTTTTCAACATCTAATCTTTCCAAATCTTCCTTAGTTTTAATGGGATTTGAAAATACCGGCCCTTCGCCTTTTTCAAATTTTAAATCCATACCCATTTCTAAAGGCACCACTAAAATATCTGAAAAAATAATAGCTGCATCAACGCCCAAAATATCCACAGGTTGCAAAGTAACTTCACTTGCTTTTTTATAGTCCTTGCAAAGTGATAAAAAATCCCCAGCACTTGCTCTAACTTCCATGTACTCAGGCAGATATCTTCCTGCTTGACGCATCATCCAAACCGGAGTATAAGGAGTTGATTTTTTAAAACACGCATCAATAAAAATCATTTTTATTCCTTATTAATGATCACTTTTATGCAAGAAATAAAGCCCCACACAAAGAGCCAAAATAGAACCTGCTAAATAAGTCATATCCAAAACTGTATTAAGTTGCATTTGTAAAATTCTTTGAAAAAAATTTACAACTAAAACCATTATGATCACTTTTGCAAGCTTATCTTTTAGCTGATCCAAACTATGCACTTCTAAAACTTTTGACTGCTTTGTTTGTTTAAAATCCTCTATTTCGCTAATAAAAAGCTCATAAATTCCAAAAGAAAAAATAAATAAAACCAAAGCCATCAAATATAAATCCACAGCTCCTATAATCAAACCGACAATATCTTCATGCAAATCTACCGTAGAATTTGGCAACATAAAGTATTCAAATACATATTTTAAAACTTTAATCACATCATAACTTGCGATAAAAAATAAAACAAAAGCCCCTATTAAACCAAAAATCACAGGTAAAATAGTAACCAAACGACTTTTAACTAATAAATTCTCAAAAAATCTTTCTAGCATTTTTCTCCTTTTTAAACCAATTCTAGCCATTTTTGCGCAATACGCACTGCATTTGTAGCAGCTCCTACACGAATTTGATCAGCCACGCACCATAAATGTAAAATGTTTTTGTGATTAATATCACGTCTAATTCTTCCTACATAAGTTTCGTTAGTGTCACTTGTAAAAAGTGGCATAGGATATTTTTTATTTTCTACATCATCAATCACAATAACACTTGGTGCCTTAGAAAGTATCTCTCTAACTTTAGCAACATCAACATCTTTTTCAAAATGCATAGTAATAGCTTCACTATGGCTTCTAAGCACAGGAACTCTTACGCAAGTTGCTGAAATTTCAAGTTTTTTATGCAATATTTTTTGCGTTTCATTCACCATTTTTAATTCTTCTTTGGTATAGCCATTGTCGCTAAAAACATCAATTTGAGGAATCAAATTTAAAGCCAAAGTATATGGAAAAGTTTTTGCTTCAAATTCATCTAATTTAAAAGCAAAAAAACTTTGCATTCCTTGAACTAGTTCTTCCATACCTTCTTTACCTGCGCCACTTGCTGCTTGATAAGTACTTACATCTACTCTTTTTAGATTAAATGCATCATCAAGTGGTTTTAAAACATGCACCATTTGTATGGTAGAGCAATTTGGATTAGCAATAATCCCTGTTTTTTCCCAATCTTTAATATCTTCACTATTGCACTCAGGAACCACCAAAGGAACATTCTCATCCATTCTAAAATGGCTCGTATTATCAATCACCACAGCACCACATTCTACTGCGTATTTTGCATACTCAGCACTTATATTTCCTCCAGCACTAAAAAAAGCAATATCTACAGGATTTTCTTTAAAAACACTTGGAGTTAATTCTTTTACTTTATAGCTTTTACCTCTAAATTCTACTTCACTACCTGCACTTTTTGCACTTGCTAATGGCAAAATACTTTCAACTGGAAAATCAAGCTCATCTAAGACATTTAAAAGTTCTTCACCAACTGCTCCTGTTGCACCTACAATAGCTATTTTTTTCATTGTCCGTCCTTTTTAAGTAATATTGTATTTTTTCATTTTTTCGCTAAAAATTTTCTCACTCATCCCTATAAGCTTAGCTGCTTCTGCAATATCTTGTGAATTTTTTAAAGCTTCTAAAATCAATTCTTTTTCAAGATTTTTAATATCTTTACTTTTTCTGCTTTCTAAAAATAAATCTTGAGCGCTAATCTTATCATTTTCACTTAAAATGCAAGCTCTTTGTATAATAGAAATCAATTCTCTAATATTACCTGGAAAATCATAAGCTAATAAAGCATCTTGTGCTTCTTGGCTTAAAGTTTTCTCATTAAAATCATATTCTTTACACGTATCAAGTAATACCTTTTGCGCAATTTGCAAAATTTCTTCTTGACGCTCTCTTAGCGGTGGTATATTAATAGGAATAGTATTAAGTCTATAATATAAATCTTGTCTAAATTCATTATCTGCAATCTTTTTTTCTATATGAGCATTAGTTGCACTGATAATTCTTACATCAATCTTTATACTTTTAGTACTCCCTAATCTTGTAATTTCTTTTTCTTGTAAAGCTCTTAATAATTTTGCTTGAATTTCATAAGGCATTTCACCTATTTCATCTAAAAACAAAGTGCCTTCATTAGCGAGCTCAAACAACCCTATTTTAGTAGTATTAGCATCAGTAAACGCACCTTTTTCAAAACCAAAAAGCTCACTTTCTATCAAATTTGATGGAATTGCTGCCATATTAATAGCCACAAAAGGTTTTTGTGCTCTTTTTGAATTTTTATGCACAAAATTTGCAAAAACTTCTTTACCTACCCCACTTTCTCCAAAAAAAAGCACACTTGCATCTGTCTTAGCAGCTTTTAAAGCCAAATTTAGACAATTTTCCAAAGCCTTAGAAGTACCATAAAAATCTTGATTTTCTTCTTTTTTAGTAGTCTTTTTATTTGTTTTTTTAGAAGTCTTTTCTTGAATTATTTTTGCGCGTTTTATTGCAGTTACCAAAGTATTAATATCAAATGGTTTTACTAGAAAATCTTTTACTCCAAGTCTTACTGCTTCTATAGCGCGATTTAGCGTTGCATTGCCTGTGATAATGATAAAATCATATTTATTCTCACAAGCTTGTACAAATTCAATACCATCCATACCCGGCATATTAATATCTGTAATAATTAAATCAACATCATCATTAAGTTTTTTTAGTGCTTCAGTTGCTGATTTATAGGATTTTATAGTAAATTCTTCATACTCACCCAAAGCTATTTCGAGTGATTTTCTCATATTTATATCATCTTCAACTATAACTAAATTCATCTCAAACCTTAAGCTAAAATACCTTTTTTAGGACCACTTTTACCATGACATTCTTTATATTTTTTGCCACTACCGCAAGGGCAAGGTGAATTTCTAGGTACTTTAGTAATTTGCGCTTCACCGTTTTCATTAACACCACTTTCTGTAGTATTTGATAAAAACTGCTCATTTTGCTCATGGCTTTTTTCTTCAAAAATTTGTGCTTCTTTTTGAGTAAAAACTACATTAAATAACAATTTTAAACTGTCAAATTTAATACGCTCAACAAGCTCCATGAAAAGATTATAACTTTCTTTTTTATATTCCACTAAAGGATCTTTTTGGTTATAACTTCTTAAACCTATACCAGTTTTTAAAATATCCATTTGGTATAAATGCTCTCTCCATAGATTATCTAAAATTTGAAGATATAAAATTCTTTCAATTCTTCTAGCTTCCTTATCTTCAATAATACTCATTTTGTCTTTATAAGCTTTTTCTAAAATTTCACTTAATTTATTTTCTACTTCAATCACACCTAAATCTTTAAAATCAGCTTCGCTAAGCTCAAGGTTGCACTCATAACTTACTTTTTGCTTTAAGCTTTCAAAATGCTTAACATCATCTTCAAGCTCTGCATTTAGATAAATTTGACTTACCAAATGATTGCTATATTCAACAATATTTTTTAAAATTTTATCTTGCAAATCAAATTCTTCATCTAGTAATTCATTTCTATAATTATAGATAGTCTTTCTTTGCTCATTAGCCACATCATCATATTCAAGCAAATGTTTTCTACTTTCAAAATGTAAACTTTCAACTTTTTTTTGAGCATTTTCTACAGCTCTTGTAACAATGCGACTTTCTATATGCTCACCCTCTTCTATACCCAATCTTTCCATGATATTTTTAATGCGATCACCGCCAAAAATTCTCAAAAGATTATCCTCTAAACTTAAATAAAATCTACTTACACCAGGATCACCTTGACGCCCTGCACGACCACGAAGTTGATTATCTATTCTTCTACTTTCATGGCGTTCAGTTCCTATGATATAAAGCCCTCCTAAAGCTCTTATTTCATCATCTATTTTTATATCAACCCCACGACCTGCCATATTAGTAGCTATAGTCACTGCACCTTTTTTACCCGCATCTTGGATAATCAAAGCTTCTTGCTCGTGATTTTTAGCATTAAGCACATGATGAGGAATGCGTTCTTTTACAAGCATATTATGAAATACTTCACTTCTTTCAATACTTGCAGTTCCCACTAAAACTGGCTGACCCTTTGCATTTGCTTTTTTTATCTCTTCAATAACTGCTTTAAATTTTTCTTCTTGAGTTTTATAAATCAAATCATCTTTATCTATTCTTGCAACCGGTATATTTGTAGGTATAGAAACTACATCTAAATTATATATTTGAGAAAATTCTGTTGCCTCAGTTTGTGCAGTACCTGTCATGCCTGCTAACTTTTTATACATTCTAAAATAATTTTGGAAAGTAATATCTGCTAAAGTTTGACTTTCTTCCTGAATTTTTACCCCTTCTTTAGCCTCTAATGCTTGGTGTAAACCATCACTAAAGCGTCTTCCTTCACTTAGCCTTCCTGTAAATTCATCAACAATTACAACTTCTTTATCTCTTAATACATAATGTACATCTTTTTCGAATAAATTATGTGCTTTTAAAGCCTGATCAAGCTGATGAGCTAATATTGCATTATCTAAACTATATAAATTTTCTACTCCAAATAATTTTTCTGCCTTAGAAATTCCAGCCTCTGTAATCATAATAGTTCTATTTTTCTCATCAACAACAAAATCTCCACTTGGTAATTCTTGAGGAGTAGCAGCTGCTTGGCCTTTTTGCATTTGTTTTGCTACTTCATTTGCTTTAATATAACCATCTAAAGTTCTATTTGTAGGCCCACTTATAATAAGCGGAGTTCTTGCTTCATCTATTAAAATACTATCTACTTCATCAACTATAACAAAATTATGCTCTCTTTGTACTTTTTCAAGCTTTGAAAATTTCATATTATCACGCAAATAATCAAAGCCAAATTCATTATTTGTACCATAAGTTATATCACACTCATAAGCTTTTTTATGCGCCTCATCGCTATTTTGCTCTGAAAGTATCACACCTACACTAAAACCTAAAAAATTATAAATGGCACTCATTTGCTCTGCATCTCTTTTGGCTAAATAATCATTTACGGTAACTACGTGCACACCCTTACCGCTCATAGCATTTAATACAACAGGTAAAGTTGCAACCAAGGTTTTACCCTCCCCGGTTTTCATTTCAGCGATTTTTCCCTCATGTAAAACCATACCACCGATTAATTGCACATCAAAATGACGCATATTAAGCGTTCTTTTTCCTACTTCCCTAACTATTGCAAAAACATCATTTAGTATTTGGTCTAAAGTTTTTTCTTCTTTTTGAATTTGTGTTTTAAAATCTATAAAATTTTGTTTTAATTCATCATCACTTAAATTTTGGTATTTTGACTCTAAAGCATTAATTTGCGCAACTCTCTTTAAATATTTTTTTACTTCTCGATCGTTTTTTGTGCCAAATATTGCTTTAAATACACTAGAAAACATTTTTTTACCTTTAATTACAAAAATATATGCTAGATTATACCTTGATTTTAATTAGAACTATATAAAATTTTATTTGCATAAATTTTATATAATTTGTAAAATTTTTAAAGGATAATTATGAAATATTTTGTATTTTTAATGATATTTGCTTGTAATATTTTTGCTTTTGATATAAATTTTAAAAATTTTAGCAGTGATTTTGAACAAAAAGTGCAAAGTAATAATTCTTCGCTAAATTACAAAGGAAATTTTATCATCACTCAAAATAAAGCCTTTTGGAATTATACTAAGCCGAATAAAAAGCAAATTTATATCAACAACAAAGAAGTTGTTATCATAGAACCTGAATTAGAACAAGCCATTTATACTCAATTACAAAATTTACCAAATCTTCAAGCAATTTTTAAAAATGCAAAATCAATATCTCACGAAAGCTATGAAGCAAAATACGAAAATATCATATATAATATCAAACTAGAAAACGGTAACCTTGACAGTATTTCTTATAAAGATGAATTAGGAAATTTAGTCAGTCTTTATTTTTACAACCAAAAATTTGATCAAAATATCAACGATAATATTTTTATACCAAAAATTCCAAGCCATTTTGATATAATCCATTAATCAAAATGGTATCTCTTTAAACAAATCTTGTTCTTTGCTTGGTGCTAACATTTGCATTTGAGCATTTTCCATAGTTTTTAAAATCATATCCATAGCTTCTTTGCTTGTATTAGTATCTTGATTAAAACTTATATTACTATCTTTAATACTGTTTGTTTGAGTAGCATTTATGTCTTTTGGCTGGGTATTATTTTGATCTGAAGTTTTAGCAACTTTAAGAATATTTTGAATTTCTTCTTGCTTAGCAGTTTCTTTTAAATCTTCTTCCTTTTTTTCTAAATCTTTTACAAAACGCTTAAGCTCTTCTATATCAAATTGAGCCACTGAGTTAATTTTTAAAATATAAATGTTTTTTATTTGGGTTTTGTATTTTTTATTGCTAAATTTAAGCAAAGTTTCTTTGAAGTTATTTTTACCCACTTCTGTAAACAAATCTTCATAAAAATAACTAGATACAATAGTATTTAATGCGTCTGTAATTTTCTTTTGTTCTAAATTTTCTCCCTCAAAATCTAAAGTCATTTCAATCTTTTTTAAAGTATTATTTCCAGCTTTTGAATACAAATCCGTTCTAAAATCTTCTATACTCAAAGAATTGGCGTAAATACTACAAAAAGAAAAAAATAAAATTACTGCCCATCTCATAATCACTCCCTATCTTCTTCTAAATTTATAAACTTTTCTTGCAGATAAAATCGCTTTACCTCTTTATCAAATTTTAAAATTTTTAAAAAATAATCCTCAAAAGGCATTTTATAATTATATATTATTTTTAAATTACTTGGATTAATGGCTCTTGATAAACATACATATAATTGTCCTTTTTCAAAAATTCCATCAATATTACATATTAATTTATCTATACTCATACCTTGAGATTTATGGATTGTTATAGCATAAGCTAATTTTATAGGAAATTGAACAAATTTAGCTTTTGTCTTAACTTCTAGTTTTTCATCTTTGTCTAACTCATACTCTTCTAAGGTATATTCATATGGTTTTAATTTCAATCTTTCACCATTATTTTTTTCTATCAGAATATATTCTTGCTCTTTATCTTTTATAAAATCTAAAACAACACCTTGCTCCCCATTGTAATAATTTTCTTCTTTATTATTCACACAAAAAATAATCTTAGCACCTATTTTTAATTTTAACTCACTCAAAGAATTAAGTCCATTAATCCACTGCTCGTAAGTTTTATCATCTAAGGTACAATCTAGTTTTTCAGCTTTTGCTTTAAATATACTTTCTTTACCTTGCAAAAGATTTAATTTTTCAGTATTAATATGATTAGTCTTTTTATTGGTAGCGCATAATAAAGTATACTCATCCATATACTCAAGTAAATTTTTTGAACTAATTAACATTTTTTTAAAGAAATTCAATATTTCTTTATTTGTTTCACCCATTCTAAGAAAAAACAAATATTCATAAAATTGTTTATCTAAAGTTCTTTTTGTAACACTAAGTTTTAAATTAATAAATTTAAGATCATTCCAAGCTTGCGAAGAAAAAGCATATAAAGTATTTTGAAATAAAGTACTTTGAATTTGATTTTCTTTATGCTTAACCACGGGTGGAAGTTGAAAAAAATCTCCAACTAATAAAATTTTACCATTAAAACCACTTCTTGATAATCTATAATAAATCATTTCCATCAACGAAGCACTTACCATAGAGATTTCATCAATAACCAATAAATCGCATTGTTTTAAAATTCTCTTTAATTTTTCTAGTTTATCTTTTTGCTTTCTATCTTCATAATATAACTCATCATAATTTTGACATCTTTTAAAAGCAAAAAAACTATGTAAAGTAACCCCACCTATATTAAAAGCACTAAGAGCAGTAGAACCCAATACAATAACAATTTTTCCTTGAACTCTATAAGATTTTATAAGCTCCATAGTTAAAAAAGACTTACCAACACCTGCACCACCACTTAAAAATACATTATTATTTTTAAAAAAAAATCTTAATTTATCTACAACTGAGTTCAAGCTACTCTTTCATGCAAGATATTATCAACATCATTGGCCTATGCCATTCTTTTTTAAATTCATTTTTGAATTCAGAAAAAAGATTGATAATTTTATTAGAAGGCTTTGGCTCAATAATATTGGTTATTTTAAAATTATTTTGCAATAAGGGAGAAATATAACTTGTTAAGGTACGGTGATATTTAACCACACCCTCACCTAAAAAATTATATTTATTTTTATTTTCATAAAAATAATTTTTAATAGGAAAATATTGAATATCCCCATTATTATCATATATAAAATCTTGGGAAATATTTGCGGTAAAAACAGGATGCTCAACACTAAAAACCAAACTACCATTTTTATTAAGAAGATTTGAAATATTAAAAATTAATTTTTCATAATCCTTTATATAATGAAAAACTAAAGAACTAATAACTATATCAAATTTCATATTTTGTAAGTCAGTGATTTTATCTATTTCTTCACAAGAACCTCTATAAAAGGATATTTTATTTTTATATTTACTTGTTTTAGTCTTAGCTTTATCTAACATTTTTAAAGATAAATCAATAGCAAAAACTTTTTTAGCCCCATTTTCTAAAGCATAAATACTATGCCATCCATATCCACAACCTAAGTCTAATATAACTTTATCTTTTAAACTTGGTAAACATGTTTTAAAATCTTCCCATTCACCAGCACCATCCAATCCTACTTTAGATCTTAGCATTAAGGCATATTTATCAAAAAAAATATTATCATCATACTTATTATCTAACATTATACATCCTTATAATAACTTTATTATATCAAAACTTTTCATTTAATCTCATCAAAATACCCC